>NZ_JBHYWI010000019.1:0-134721 GCF_042751525.1 Kitasatospora sp. NPDC059408 | reverse complement strand
CTCGGCGGGGGCCCCGCCCGCGGTGAGCACCTCGGCGGTGGCGCGCAGGGCGTCGCCCGGCTGCTCGCCCCCGCCGCCGTCGGCGCGCGCGGACGACGCGGCGGCGGCCGACGGGGCAGCCGGGCCGGAGCCCGCGGCAGGCTGTGGCACGGCGGCGGAACCACCCGCCGGAGCACCTGCCGGAGCGGCCGCCGAAGCGGGCGCCGCCGCCTGCGGCCCGACGCTGCGGATCCGCTGCGCCAGCTCGGCGATCGCCGCGGCCTTGTCGGCCGGGTTCACCGGACCCGCCGGACTCACCGGACCCGCCGGACCCGCCGGACCCGCCGAGCCGGCCTCCGGAGCGCCGTTCTCCGTGTCACTCATCGTCCGCTCCAAAGGTCACTCCACTGCGTGTGTTGCTCGACAGGGGTCAGAGCTCGGTCCACCCCTGGTCCGGGTAGCGGTGCACCGGGGACGAGATGTCGTCCAGCGCGCCGCGGATCTCACCCGGAAGCGTAAGCGCCTCCACCGACAGCGCCGCCTGCAGCTGTGCCGCCGTCCGCGCCCCGACCAGCGCGCTCGCCACCCCGGGCCGGTCCCGCACCCACGCGAGGGCGACCGCGAGCGGGCTGCTGGCGAGCCCGTCCGCGGCGGTTGCGACGGCGTCGACGATCCGCCGCGAGCGCTCCCCGAGGTAGGGCTGGACGAAGCCGGTCAGGTAGGGCGAGGCGCCGCGCGAGTCCTGCGGGACGCCGTGCCGGTACTTGCCGGTGAGCACCCCGCGGCCGAGCGGCGACGAGGCGAGCAGCCCGACCCCGGCGTCCAGGGCGGCGGGCAGCGCCTCGCGCTCGATGCCGCGTTGGAGGAGCGAGTACTCCAGCTGCGCCCCGGCGAGCGGGGTCCGTCCGTGGTGCGCGCTCTGCCAGGTGGCGGCCCTGGCGAGCTGCCAGCCGCTGTAGTCGCAGACCCCGGCGTACCGGGCGCGCCCGGAGTTGACGGCGATGTCGAGGGCGCTGAGCGTCTCCTCGGTGGGCGTGCCGGGGTCGAACGCGTGCACCTGCCACAGGTCGACGTAGTCGGTGCCGAGCCGGCGCAGCGAGGCGTCGAGGGCGGCGAGGAGGTGGCCGCGCGAGCAGTCGAAGCGGCGGCGGGACTCCGGGACGCTGCCGGCCTTGGTGGCGATGACGAGTTCGGAGCGGGGGACGAGGCTGTCGGTGAGGCGGGAGAGGAGGTACTCGGCGCCGCCGTCGGCGTACACGTCGGCGGTGTCGACCAGGTTGCCGCCGGCGTCGACGAACTCCTTGAGCTGCTCGCCGGCCTCGTGCTCGTCGGTGTCGCGGCCCCAGGTCATGGTGCCGAGGCCGAGCCGGGAGACCTGAAGGCCGGTACGGCCGAGGTGACGATGTTCCATCCGACGGGCCCTCCACTCGGCGGGCCCGGGGCGCCCCCGATGGCCCTGTGAACGCGCAGGTGGGAACGGGACTCCCCACGTCGGCTGAGCGTAGCGGCCGGTGCACGGACAGGTGCGCAGACCCGCAGGACGATCAACGCCGGGCGGCCTGCGGCGCGGTGGCCGGATCCGCCACTACCGACCAGTAGCATCACCGCGGGGCACCCGGTTACCCTCACCACCAAGCCCACCCGACTGGAAGGTTCGGCACATGCGACTCGGCATCAACCTCGGCTACTGGGGACTCGGCATGGACGCCGACAACATCGCCGTGGCCCAGGAGGCGGACCGGCTGGGCTACTCGGTGTGCTGGGCGGCCGAGGCGTACGGCTCGGACGCGGCGACCGTGCTCAGCTTCGTCGCGGCGAGGACCGAGCGGATCGACGTCGGTTCGGCCATCTTCCAGATCCCGGCCCGCACCCCGGCCATGACCGCGATGACCGCCGCGACCCTGGACACCCTGTCCGGCGGCCGGTTCCGGCTCGGCCTCGGCGTCTCGGGCCCGCAGGTCTCCGAGGGCTGGTACGGCGTGAAGTTCGACAAGCCGCTCGCCCGCACCCGGGAGTACGTGGAGATCATCCGCAAGGCGATGTCCCGCGAGCGCCTGGTGCACGAGGGGCAGCACTGGACGCTGCCGCTGCCCGGCGGCCCGGGCAAGCCGATCAAGCTGACCGTCCACCCGGTGCGCGAGCACATCCCGCTGTACATCGCCGCGATCGGCCCGAAGAACCTGGAGCTGACCGGCGAGATCGCCGACGGCTGGCTCGGCATCTTCTTCTCGCCCGAGCACGCCGGGCTCTCCCTCGACGCGCTGCGGGCCGGCCGCGAGAAGAGCGGGCTGACGCTCGACGGCTTCGACCTCTGCCCGACGGTGAACATCGTGGTCGGCGAGGACATCAAGGCCGGCGTCGACTCGCTGCGCTCCTACGCGGCGCTGTACATCGGCGGCATGGGCAGCAAGGACAAGAACTTCTACAACCAGCTCGCCCGGCGCATGGGTTACGAGCAGGCGGCGGACGAGGTCCAGGAGAAGTACCTGGCCAAGGACTACGCGGGCGCCGCCGCGGCCGTCCCGCACGACCTGATCGACGCCACCGCGCTGATCGGCGACACCGCCCGCATCGCCGACCGCATGCAGGCCTACGCCGAGGCGGGCGTCACCACGCTCACCCTGGCCCCCGGCGGCTTCGGCCTCGACGAGCGGATCCAGGCGCTGCGCACGGGAGTCGAGGCCCTGGAGCGCGCCGGCCTCGCCTAGGAGTGTCCTGGCGCCAAGCGGCTCCTACAGCCAGTCGTGCCGCTTGAACACCCGGTGCAGCACCACGCAGACGACCGCCATCAGCCCGAGGACCGCCGGGTACCCCCAGGGCTGGTGCAGTTCGGGCATGTCGTCGAAGTTCATGCCGTAGACGCCGGCGATCATCGTCGGCACCGCGGCGAGCGCCGCCCAGGCGGAGATCTTCCGCATGTCGTCGTTCTGCTGCACGCTGACCTGCGCCAGGTTGGCGGCGAGGATGTCGGACAGCAGCCGGTCCATGCCGTCCACCTGGTCGTTCACCCGGGCCAGGTGGTCGGCGACGTCCCGCAGGTAGGGCGCCGCCTCGGGGCGCACGAAGGCGGCGCCGCGCTCCAGGCGCGACATCGGCTCCAGCAGCGGACCAGTGGCCCGGCGGACGGTCATCACCTGCCGCTTGGCGCCGTAGATCCGCCCGGCCGCGTCGCTGCCGGTGCGGCCGGGGGCGAAGATCTCCGCCTCCAGCTCGTCCAGGTCGTTCTGGAGCGCGGCGGCGACGTCCACGTAGCTGTCGACGACGGTGTCGCAGACGGAGTGCAGCACCGAACTCGGGCCGTACGTGACGAGGTCGGGCCGGTGCTCCAGCGCCTGCCGCAGGCCGCCGGGCGGGCTGTCCCCGCCGTGCCGGACGGTCAGCACGAAGTCGGCGCCGACGAAGACCATCACCTCGCCGGTGGTCACCTCGCGGGTGTCCGGGTGGTAGCCGAGGGACTTGAGCACGACGAACAGCGAGCCCTGGTAGGCCTCGACCTTGGGCCGCTGGTGGGCGCTCGCGGCGTCCTCGACGGCCAGCGGGTGCAGCCCGAACTCCGCGCTGACCCGGCCGAGTTCCTCGGCGGTCGGCTCGAAGAGGCCTATCCAGACGAAGCCGCCGGGCCCGGCGGCCGCGGCGGCTCCGCGGGTGCCCGCCGGGCCGGGCAGCTCCTCGACCAGACGGCCGTCGCGGTAGATGGCGCAGTGGACGATCATGCGGGCCATTGTGGCCCGGGGGCCCCGGCCCGCCCCGGACCGAGCCCGCCACGGAGAGCCGCCCGCCGCCCGCGCCCCCGCGCGGAGGCCGTAGGCTAGGCCCCATGCCGACCCTGCTGCTCGTCCGCCACGGCCGCTCCACCGCGAACACCGCCGGGATCCTGGCCGGTTGGACGCCCGGGGTGGACCTCGACGACACCGGGCGCGCGCAGGCCGCCGCGCTCGCGGACCGGCTCGCCGGCGTCCCGCTGGCGCAGGTCGTCAGCAGCCCGCTGGAGCGCTGCCGGCAGACCCTGGAGCCGCTGCTCGCCGCCCGGCCCGAACTGGGCGGTCCCGCCGTCGACGAGCGGCTCGGCGAGTGCCACTACGGCGAGTGGACCGGTCGCCCGCTGGCCGAGCTGGCCAAGGAGCCGCTGTGGCGCACCGTCCAGGACCACGCCGCCGCCGCGGCGTTCCCCGGTGGTGAGTCGCTGCGCGAGCTGAGCCACCGCACGGTGGACGCGGTGCGCGAGTGGAACGGGAAGATCGCCGCCGAGCACGGCGACGACGCGGTCTGGCTGGCCTGTTCGCACGGTGACGTCATCAAGGCGGTCGTCGCCGACGCGCTCGGCCTGCACCTGGACCACTTCCAGCGGATCAGCGTCGAGCCGTGCTCGGTCACCGTGATCCGCTACACGCCGCAGCGTCCCTTCGTGCTGAGAATGGGCGACACCGGTGACCTGGCCTCGCTCGCGCCCCGGCACGGCGCGGCGCCGGCCGCGCCGGCCGGTGACGCCGTGGTCGGCGGCACCGCCTGACCCACCGGGTGCCATCCCGGCCCTGGCCTCCGGCTCGGCTCCCCCGGCGGGGCCCGGAGGTCGTAGGGTGACTAACGAGTCCAACGATCCCGCGCGATCCCCCCGGCGGATCCGCATCAGAGCGACACGATCCGGAGCGAGAGCGTGCCCCGTCAGGTCTTCTTCTACGACCAGCCCGAACGGTTCGTGGCCGGCACCGTCGGCCAGCCCGGCGCCCGGGCGTTCTACCTGCAGGCCAGCGCGCGGGGCCGGATCACCAGCGTGCTGCTGGAGAAGACCCAGGTCGCCGCGCTCGCCGAGCGGATCGAGGAGGTCCTGGACGAGGCGCTGCGGCGCAGCGGCGGGGACCCCGCCATCCCGGCCGCCGCCCCGCAGGACCTGCTCGACACCGCGCCGCTGGACCTGCCGCTGGAGCAGGAGTTCCGGGTCGGCACGATGGCCCTGGCCTGGGACAGCGTGGACGGCTGCCTCGTGGTCGAGGCGCAGGCGCTGGTCGAGGAGGAGGACGAGGAGGCCGCCGAGGCGGTGTTCGAGGACGACGACGACGGCCCGGACATGCTGCGCGTGCGGCTGTCCGGCGCGATGGCCCGGGTGTTCGCCAAGCGCGCGCTGGACCTCGTCGCGGCCGGCCGCAAGCCCTGCCCGTTCTGCAACCTGCCGCTCGACCCGGAGGGCCACCTGTGCCCGCGCGCGAACGGCTACCGGCGCTGAACACCGAGACCCCGCCCCAGGCGGACCCGGCCGCGGCCGCGGCCCTCGCCGCCGACGTGCCCACCGCCCTGGCGCTGCTGCGCGAGGGCGGGCTGACGGTGCACGGCCGCCTCACCGAGGCCTCCAACGCGGCCCTCTACTGCACCGTCGCGCTCGGCTCGCTGAGTGCTCAGGCGGTCTACAAGCCGGTGGCCGGCGAGCGCCCGCTGTGGGACTTCCCGGACGGCACGCTCGCGGGCCGCGAGGTCGCCGCGTACGAGCTGTCCGCCGCCACCGGCTGGGCGCTGGTCCCGCCGACGGTGCTGCGCGACGGACCGCACGGGCCCGGCATGGTGCAGCTGTGGGTCGAGCCGGACCCGGAGGCCGACCCGCTGCTGGCCCTCCAGGACCCGTCCGGCCCGGAGCCGGGCTGGCTGCCGATCGTCCGGGCGGAGGTCGGCGGCGGGCGCACCGCGCTGTTGGTCCACCACGACGACGACCGGTTGCGCCGGCTCGCGGTGCTGGACGCGGTCCTCAACAACGCCGACCGCAAGGGCGGTCACCTGATCCCGGCGGCCGACGGCCGGGTCTACGGCATCGACCACGGCGTCACCTTCAACACCGAGGGCAAGCTGCGCACGCTGCTGTGGGGCTGGGCCGGGGATCCGCTGTCGGCCGAGGCGCTGGAGATGCTGGCCCGGCTGGCCGGGGAGCTGGACGGCGAGCTCGGTGTGCGCCTGGCCCCGCACCTGACGGCCGCCGAACTGGCCGCGACGCGCGCCCGGGTGGACGGGCTGCGCGGGACGGGGCTGCACCCGCTGCCGTCCGAGGACTGGCCCGCGATCCCCTGGCCGCCGGTGTAGGGCGTGTCCTTCGGCTGAATCGGTGGTATGGACCTGTCAGGCGGGCCGGAGCACACTGCTCCGATGGACGCACGACGGACCACCCCCACTCCCCGTGCCACGCCGGACCTGCCGCTGCACCGCCTCCAGGTCCCGCTGCCGCACCTGCTCCCGTTCGCCATCGGCACGTTCGACACGATCGGCCCGCTCTCCCGGGCCGGCTTCCCCCACCGGCACTCCTTCTACGAGATCGTGCACGTCACCGGCGGGCGCGGCGCGCACGTCCTGGACCTGGTCCACCGGCCGCTGGCGCCACCGCAGTTGTGCGTGATCGCGCCCGGCCAGGTGCACTACTGGGCGGACGCGGACGAACTCGCGGGCCGGGTCGTCCTGTTCAACGAGGACTTCCTGCTCGGCCGGCCGCGCGACCTCGCCGCCCTGCGCGCCCTGGCCACCCGGCCGGGCCTCGACCTCGGCGACCAGGCCGACCCGGTGGGCGCTCTGCTCGCCGACATGGAGCACGAGTTCCTGACCACGCCGCCCGGATTCCAGGGCGTGCTGCAGGCCAGTCTGCACATCCTCATCGTCCGCGCCCTGCGCGCCGCCTCCCCGGGCGAGCCGGGGGCGATCTCGGGCCGCCCGGGTGAACTGGCCGCCGCCTTCACCCGGTTGATCGCCCGGCCCGGCGGGGTGCGGCACTCGGTGGCCTCCAGCGCGCAGGAACTCGGTGTGTCCCCTGGCCACTTGCAGACGCTCGTCAAACAGGCCACCGGCCGCACACCGGGCGGGCTGATCCGCCGCCAGCAGACCCTGGAGGCCAAACGCCTGCTCGCCTGCACGACTTTGACGGTCCGTCAGGTCGCCCAAGAGGCCGGGTTCGCCGATCCTGCCTACTTCTGCCGCTTCTTCCGGCGGGAGACCGGCATGACGCCGGGGGAGTTCCGGGCCGGGGTCGGCGGAAATCACCACGATCCCAGGATCGCGTCCATCGCGGCGCGCCCGGACGGCCCGTAGGTTTGCCGGTGGCCACCGGTGGCCGCGCCGGCGCGCGCGGACGGCCGACCGGTCCGGCCCTTGTCATGCCCCCACCATGACAAGGGCCACCCCCCGCTTCCGTCATCCGTGCCCCCCCGAAGGAGCAGGCACATGCCCACCCCCGACGGCAGGATCAGCCGCAAGACCGTCCTGAAGGCCGCCGCGGCGCTCGGCGCCGCCCCGCTGCTGTTCGGCGGCGGCGTCGCGCTCGCCCGCGAACAGGCCGGCAGCGGCCGCGCCCTGACCCCCACCCCGGCCTGCCACGACGGCGACGAGCCCACCATCGAGCAGACCGAGGGCCCCTACTTCAAACCCGACTCCCCGCTGCGCGCCGACCTGTCCGCGGACGGCCCCGGCACCCCGCTGACCGTCAGCGGCTACGTCTTCGGCCGGGCCTGCCTGCCGATCTCCGGCGTGCTGCTGGACTTCTGGCAGGCCGACGACGGCGGCGCCTACGACAACGCCGGCTACACCTTCCGCGGCCACCAGTTCACCGACGCCCAGGGCGCGTTCCGGCTCACCACGATCGTCCCCGGCCTCTACCCCGGCCGCACCCGGCACCTGCACGTCAAGCTCCAGGCCCCCGGCCGGCCGGTGCTCACCACCCAGCTCTACTTCCCCGGCGAGCCCCGCAACAACACCGACACCATCTTCGACGCCCGGCTGCTGATGAACGTCCGCCAGTCCGGCCCCGGCGAGGAGGGCTCGTACGACTTCGTCCTGGACGTCCCGCAGACCCCCGGCAGCCCGAGCCCGACGCCGACCCCGACGCCGACCCCCACCGGGACCCCGACCGGCACGCCCACCCCGCCGCCGGGCGGCAGCTGGTCCCCGGGCCGGACCTACGCCGCGGGCGACCGCGTCACCTACTCCGGCGCCTCCTACGTCTGCCTCCAGGCGCACACCGCCATGGCCGGCTGGGAGCCGCCGAACGTACCGGCCCTCTGGCAGCGGTCCTAGGGCCTGTCTTCACACCCCCGCCCTCCGGGCGGACGACGGGGGTGTGAAGACAGGCCCCGCCGGCTCCGGCCGCGCACACCCGAGGGCCGGGCGCCCGGTCGGCGGCAGGGCCGGCCGGGCGCTCAGCCGTGCGGTCGTCGGTGCGTGGGCGGACCGTCGCACACGGAAACCGCCGGAATCCGGACCGCACCGGTCAAGGAGTGCTCAGGCCACGGCACCAAGCGAATCCAGTCGATCTTGTGCATTCTCGTGCATTGGTTAGGCTTTCAAATGTTCGCAAGGTTAAAGTCGTTCCCATGCATGCCTGGCCCGCCTCCGAGGTTCCCGCCCTGCCTGGTCAGGGGCTCCCCCTCCACATCTTCGACACTGCAGCGGGCACGGTCCGCGAGGTCGTGCCGCAGGACGGCACCGCCCGGATCTACGTCTGCGGCATCACCCCCTACGACGCGACCCACATGGGCCACGCCGCCACCTACAACGCCTTCGACCTGGTGCAGCGGGTGTGGAAGGACGCCGGTCACGACGTCCTGTACATCCAGAACGTCACCGACGTCGACGACCCGCTGCTGGAGCGCGCCGTCGCCACCGGGCAGGACTGGACGGCCCTGGCCGAGCGCGAGACGGCGCTGTTCCGCGAGGACATGACCGCGCTGCGGCTGCTCCCGCCGGCCCACTACATCGGCGCCGTCGAGTCCATCCCGTGGATCGTGCCGATCGTCCAGAAGCTGCTGGCCAGTGGCGCCGCCTACGAGGTCGACGGCGACATCTACTTCTCGGTCGACTCCGACCCGCACTTCGGCGAGGTCTCCGGCCTGACCCGCGAGGCCATGCGCCCGGTCTTCGCCGAGCGCGGCGGCGACCCGGACCGCCCCGGCAAGCGCAACCCGCTCGACGCGCTGCTCTGGCTGGCCGCCCGCCCGGGCGAGCCCGCCTGGGACACCGAGCTCGGCCACGGCCGCCCCGGCTGGCACATCGAGTGCGTCGCGATCGCGCTGCAGTACCTCGGCATGTCCTTCGACGTCCAGGGCGGCGGCAGCGACCTGTCCTTCCCGCACCACGAGATGGGCGCCTCGCACGCCCAGGTCGCCACCGGCGCCCACCCGTACGCGAAGGCGTACGTGCACGCCGGCATGGTCGCGCTGGACGGCAAGAAGATGTCCAAGTCCCGCGGCAACCTGGTCTTCGTCTCGGCGCTGCGCCGCGAGGGCGTCGACCCGGCGGCGATCCGCCTGGCCCTGCTCTCGCACCACTACCGCGAGGACTGGGAGTGGACCAAGGCCGTCCTGGACGAGGCCGTCGAGCGCCTCGCCCGCTGGCGCGCCGCGGTCTCCCGGCCGGACGGCCCGGCCGCCGAGGCGCTGCTCGCCGAGGTCCGCGCCGCGCTCGCGGACGACCTCGACGCGCCGGCCGCGCTGGCCGCCGTCGACCGCTGGGCGGCGCTCCAGGAGACCGACGGCGGCACCGACATCGGCGCCCCCGGCCTGGTCACCCGTACCGTCGACGCCCTGCTCGGCGTCGCGCTGTAGCACCGTCGGGTCCTGTAGGACCGTCATACGCCGAAGGGGCGCCAGGACCGATCGTCCTGACGCCCCTTCGGCCGTTCCGTCCTACTCGTCGTCCGCGGAGCCCTCCGGCGCCTCCCGGGTGGTCCCGGGCGCCTCCGGCTCGGCCGGCCGCTCCGCGGTGGCGTGCCCGGCCACCGGCTTCTCGCCGGTCGGACCGACGTTCTCCCGGCGGCGCAGGTAGCGCTCGAACTCGCGGGCGATCGCGTCGCCGGAGGCCTCCGGCAGCTCCGCGGTGTCCTGCGCCTCCTCCAGCTGCTGGACGTACTCGGCCACCTCGCTGTCCTCGGCGGCCAGCTGGTCGACGCCCAGCTGCCAGGCCCGGGCGTCCTCGCCGAGCTCGCCCGGCGGGATCCGCAGGTCGAGCAGGTCCTCCAGCTTGTTGATCAGGGCCAGGGTCGCCTTGGGGTTGGGCGGCTGCGCGACGTAGTGCGGCACCGCCGCCCACAGCGTCACGGCCGGCACCCCGGCGTGCGTGCAGGCCTCCTGCAGCACCCCGACGATCCCGGTCGGCCCCTCGTACCGGCTCTCCTCCAGGTCCAGCCGACGGGCCAGATCGGGGTCGGAGGTGACGGCGCTGACCGGCACCGGGCGGCTGTGCGGGGTGTCGCCGAGCAGCGCGCCCAGGATCACCACCAGCTCGACGCCCAGCTCGTGCGCGAAGCCCAGCAGCTCGTTGCAGAACGAGCGCCAGCGCATGCTCGGCTCGATGCCGCGCACCAGGACGACGTCCCGAGTCTTGGGCTCCGTCACCCGGATCACCGAGAGCCGGGTGGTGGGCCAGGTGATCCGGCGGATGCCGCCGTCCATCCAGACCGTGGGACGGTTGACCTGGAAGTCGTAGTAGTCCTCCGCGTCCAGGGCCGCGAACACCTTGCCGCCCCAGGTCTCGTCCAGGTGCGCCAGGGCCGCGGAGGCGGCGTCGCCCGCGTCGTTCCAGCCTTCGAAGGCGCAGACCATCACCGGGTCGATCAACTCGGGGACATCTTCCAGCTCGATCACCCGGCGTCTCCCTCCGAACTCCTCATCGCCCATGGAACTCCTCGCTCCACGGTCCCTACCTGCCCAGCCTACGGGCTTTGATGCGCGTCACGGCCGGGGCACCGGGACAGTCTGGGGGACCGGGCCGCCATGATCCAGCGGTTATCCGCAGGTCCGGTCACAGGAGCGCGGCGACGGTGGGCAGGTAGCCGCGGGCCTGGCCGTCGGCGGTGGGGTGGAAGGACTCCCACAGGTGGGAGACCACGATGCCGTTGATCCACTCCTCCTTGCCGCCGCCGCACGTGCCGTGCCCGTCGAAGACCGGCCGGACGTCCGCGAAGGCGAACCCGTGGGCCGCGGACTGACGGCGGATCAGCTCGTCCAGGCGGTCGGTGAGGGCGTTGAACCGCTGCCGCCTGGACTCGGTGGCGAGCAGGCAGGTGGTGCCGGTCTGGAGCAGCCGGGGGTAGCCGGTGACGACGACCCGGGCGGCCGGGGCGGCGGCGCGCACCGCCGAGTAGAGCGTGTCGAGGCGGCCGGGCAGGTCGTCGTCCAGGTGGTGCGCGGCGGTGTCGAGGGTGCGCTCGCAGCGGGCGTCGGTGGTGAGCGGCTGGAGGCAGTCGACGGCCGCCGAGGTGAAGCCGAGGTCGTTGCCGCCCACGGTGAGGGTGACCACGGTGGTGTCCGCGGCGACCTTCGGCAGCTGGTCGCGGCGGACGTCGTCGGCCCCGGCGGCGCTGCACGCGGCGTCGGTGAGGGCGGCGCCGTGCGCCGCGGCCCACAGGGCGGGGTAGCCGCGGCCGCTGCGGTGGCAGTCACCGCTGGCGGGGTCGTAGGAGCCGGCCGCGACCCCGGCCGCGTAGGAGTCGCCGAGCGCGGCGTACCTGGGGGCCGGGTCGGCCGCGGCCGGGGCGGCGAGGGCGGCGCAGAGCAGGGGGACGGCGGCCAGGGCGGCGACCGGGCGGGGGAGCGGCACGGCGGTTCTCCGGGGTCCGGGCGGGCCGGGCGCGGTCCGCCTCGGCCCATCGGGCACGGATCGTAGTCGATCGACTACCTAGCGTCGTGGCGTGCCCGCCGGGCGGGGCGGCGCGATGATGGACAACGGGGCCGGGCGGCGGGCGTGAGGAGCCGGACCGATGAACCGATGGCTGTGGATCGGCGCGGGCGTGGCGGCGGTGGCCGCCGGCACCGCGGTGGTGGCGGCGGACCGCGCGGGCCGCCGGCTCCCGGTGGAGCACGTCACCGAGGGCGGACTGGAACTCTCCCAGCCGCCCGGCGCGGTCTGGGACGTGCTGACCGACATCGACCTCTACCCCGCCTGGCGCCCCGACCTGACCCACGTCGAGCGGCTGCCCGCGGCGGCCGGCGGCCGGGAGCGCTGGCGCGAGTACGACCGGCACGGGCACACCACGTACGAGGTGGTCGCCAGCGAGGCCCCGCACCGCCTGGTGACCGGCATCGCCGACCCGGACCTGCCGTACGGCGGCACCTGGACGTACGTCCTGACGCCGGCGGGCCGGGGCTGCCTGCTGACCGTCACCGAGCGCGGCGAGGTCCGCAAGCCGCTGTACCGCGCCGTCTCCCACTACGTGACCGGCGAGGACGTGACCGTCCACCGCTACCTCGGCGCCCTCGCCCACCGCATGGCCTGAGCCCGGGGCGCGGCTACCCGACCCAGCCCCGCCGGTACTGCGCCCAGTCCTCGGGCGTCGCCGCGAAGTCCACGTACAGCGCGACGCCGAAGGCCGGGCGGTGCAGGTCCTCGCGGGCGAGGCCCAGCCGGACACCGCGCACGGCCGCGTCGACCGTCTCGGCGCCGCCCCGGTGCGCCCAGGTGTCGTCCCAGTAGAACGGCAGGCCCATCAGCAGGTCGACGTCCTTCGGCGTGGCCTCCAGGGCCAGTTCGGTCTGCAGGGCGACGTAGCCGCCGAACAGCGGCTCGGTCTGCATGCTGGTGTCGTACGTCATCACCGCGATCTGGTCGACCCGGCGGGCGGTCGCGGTGAAGTAGGCCTGGTCCCACCACTTGCCGTGCCCGCTGAGGGCGATCCCCGCGGTGTGCAGGCCGGGCAGGGGGTCGATCTGCGGGGCGGCGACGGAGAGCTTGGCACCGCGCCCGGCGGTCACCGCCCGGACCTGGTCGAGCAGGGCGAGCCAGCCGGCCGAGCCGGGGCGGATCGGCTCCATGTCGAAGTGCACCCCGTCGAAGCCGAGGTCCAGCACCTGCCGGGCGGAGGCGGTGACCCGGTCCCGGGTGGCCGCGTCCTCCAGGTCGAGGGCGTCCTTCTCGGGCTTGACCTCGTCACCCAGCCAGCCCTGCACCCGGATCTTCGGCAGTTCCCGGTGCACCGCCTCGACGAACCACTGCGCGCGCGGGTGGACGGACGGCGGCAGCGAGCCGTCGTGCTCCAGCGGGCCGGTGTGGACGTACAGGTCGCGGATGCCGGTGCCGTCGAGCTGCCGGGCGAGTGCCGCGACGTCGGCGTCGGTCTTGCGGCCGTCCACCCAGGCGTGGCCGAGCCAGACGGCGTCCCGGCCGCGGGTGCGGGCGTCGGGCGAGAGCCGGCCGACGTCGTGCAGGCGCAGCGCGACGAGCAGTCCCCCGATCGTGGCCACCGGAACGGCCGCGGCCACGGCGAGCGCGACCAGCGCCCTGCGCCACCACGACCAGCCCCGCCAGCGGGCCCCGAATGCGCTGAACGGCACCGCCAGTGCCCGGCCCATCCGTCCCGCGGACGTGCGTGCGCGCCCCAACCGATTGCTCCCCCCTTGCGGCCGAGCGTTCAGGATACGAAATGCACAGTCGCGCCGGGCCGTGGGACGGATACCCTGGCCACGTGCGCGCCCGACCAAGCGGGAGCGCAAAGCCGACAGCCGTCGCACCAGGGAGAAGCCCCATGGCCACTGCAGCCGAACCGTCCATCACTCAGCAGAGCCGCGCGAACGCGTTGCGCGAGGCCCTCGCCACCCGGGTGGTGGTCGCCGACGGGGCGATGGGCACCATGCTCCAGGCCCAGGACCCGACCATGGAGGACTTCCAGGACCTGGAGGGCTGCAACGAGGTCCTGAACCTCACCCGCCCCGACATCGTCCGGTCCGTCCACGAGGCCTACTTCGCGGTGGGCGTGGACTGCGTCGAGACCAACACCTTCGGTGCCAACTTCGCCGCGCTCGGCGAGTACGACATCCCCGAGCGCATCTTCGAGCTGTCCGAGGCCGGCGCCCGGATCGCCCGCGAGGTCGCCGACGCGCACACCGCCGCCGACGGCCGCACCCGCTGGGTGCTCGGCTCGATCGGGCCCGGCACCAAGCTGCCCACCCTCGGCCACGCCCCGTACGAGGCCCTGCGCGACGGCTTCCAGGAGAACGCGGCCGGCCTGATCGCCGGCGGCGCCGACGCCCTGCTGGTCGAGACCAGCCAGGACCTCCTGCAGACCAAGGCCGCGATCCTCGGCTCCAAGCGCGCCCTCGCCGCGGCCGGCCTGGACCTCCCGGTGCTGGTGCAGGTGACGGTGGAGACCACCGGCACGATGCTGCTCGGCTCGGAGATCGGCGCCGCGCTCACCGCGCTGGAGCCGCTCGGCGTCGACTACATCGGCCTCAACTGCGCCACCGGCCCGGCCGAGATGAGCGAGCACCTGCGCTACCTGGCCAAGAACGCCCGGATCGGCCTGTCCTGCATGCCGAACGCGGGCCTGCCGGTGCTCGGCAAGGACGGCGCCCACTACCCGCTGTCCCCGGCCGAACTGGCCGAGGCGCACGACGTGTTCACCCGCGAGTACGGGCTGTCGCTGGTCGGCGGCTGCTGCGGCACGACGCCGGAGCACCTGCGCGCGGTGGTCGAGCGCGTCCAGGGCCGCGCGATCGCCCCGCGCACGCCGCAGCCGGACCCGTCGGCGGCGTCGCTGTACCAGGCGGTGCCGTTCCGCCAGGACACCTCGTACCTCGCGATCGGCGAGCGCACCAACGCCAACGGCTCGAAGAAGTTCCGCGAGTCGATGCTGGCCGGCGACTGGCAGGCCTGCGTGGAGATCGCCCGCGACCAGATCCGGGACGGCTCCCACCTGCTGGACCTGTGCGTCGACTACGTCGGCCGCGACGGCGTCGCCGACATGAAGGAGATCGCCGGCCGCCTGGCGACCGCCTCGACCCTGCCGATCGTCCTGGACTCCACCGAGCCGCCCGTGCTGCAGGCCGGCCTGGAGGCGCTCGGCGGGCGCGCGGTGCTCAACTCGGTCAACTACGAGGACGGCAACGCCCCCGACTCGCGCTTCGGCAGGATCGCCTCGCTGGCCCGCGAGCACGGCGCCGGCCTGATCGCGCTGACCATCGACGAGGAGGGCCAGGCCCGCACCGCGGACAAGAAGGTCGAGATCGCCGAGCGGCTGATCGCCGAGCTCACCGCGGACTACGGCATCGACGAGGGCTCGATCCTGGTCGACTGCCTCACCTTCACCCTGGCCACCGGCCAGGAGGAGTCCCGCCGGGACGGCATCGAGACGATCGGGGCGATCCGCGAGCTCAAGCGCCGCCGCCCGGACGTGCAGACCACCCTCGGCCTGTCCAACATCTCCTTCGGCCTCAACCCGGCCGCCCGCGTCGTCCTCAACTCGGTCTTCCTGCACGAGTGCGTCGAGGCCGGCCTGGACTCGGCGATCGTCCACGCGTCGAAGATCCTGCCGATCTCCCGGATCCCCGAGGACCAGCGCGAGGCCGCCCTCGACCTGGTCTACGACCGCCGCCGGGACGGCTACGACCCGCTGCAGCGCCTACTGGAGCTGTTCGAGGGCGTCTCCTCGGCCTCGGTGAAGGCGTCCAAGGCGGAGGAGCTGGCCGCGCTCCCGCTGGACGAGCGGCTCCAGCGCCGGATCATCGACGGGGAGCGGGGCGGCCTGGAGGCCGACCTGGACGAGGCGCTCACCGCGCGGCCCGCGCTGGAGATCATCAACGAGACCCTGCTGTCCGGCATGAAGGTGGTCGGCGAGCTGTTCGGCTCGGGCCAGATGCAGCTGCCCTTCGTGCTCCAGTCCGCCGAGGTCATGAAGACCGCGGTGGCGCACCTGGAGCCGCACATGGAGAAGTCCGACTCGGAGGGCAAGGGCACGATCGTGCTGGCCACCGTCAAGGGCGACGTCCACGACATCGGCAAGAACCTGGTCGACATCATCCTGTCCAACAACGGCTACAACGTCGTCAACCTCGGCATCAAGCAGCCGGTTTCGGCGATCCTGGACGCCGCGCAGGAGCACCGGGCCGACGTCATCGGGATGTCCGGGCTGCTGGTCAAGTCGACCGTGATCATGAAGGAGAACCTGGAGGAGCTCAACCAGCGCAAGCTGGCGGCCGACTACCCGGTGATCCTCGGCGGCGCCGCGCTCACCCGGGCGTACGTCGAGCAGGACCTCCACGAGATCTACGAGGGCGAAGTCCGGTACGCCCGCGACGCGTTCGAGGGCCTGCGGCTGATGGACGCGCTGATCGCCGTCAAGCGCGGCGTGCCCGGCGCGGTGCTGCCCGAGCTCAAGCAGCGCCGGCACGCCCGGGTCGAGGTGGAGGAGCCGGAGCCGGAGGTCAACCTCGGCCAGATCCGCTCCGACGTCGCCGTCGACAACGCCGTGCCCGTCCCGCCGTTCTGGGGCGACCGCATCGTCAAGGGCATCCCGTTCGCCGACTACGCGTCCTGGCTGGACGAGGACGCGCTGTTCAAGGGCCAGTGGGGCCTGAAGGCGGCGCGCTCCGGCGAGGGGCCGTCGTACGAGGAGCTGGTGGAGACCGAGGGCCGCCCGCGGCTGCGCGCCTGGCTGGACCGGCTGCAGACCGAGGGCTGGCTGGAGGCGGCCGTGGTCTACGGCTACTACCCGGCCAACTCCAAGGGCGACGACCTGATCGTCTTCCACGAGGACGGCACCGAGCGCACCCGCTTCACCTTCCCCCGCCAGCGGCGCGGGCGCCGGCTCTGCCTGGCCGACTTCTTCCGCCCGGAGGAGTCCGGCGTGCGGGACGTCGTCGGCCTGCAGGTGGTCACCATGGGCAACCGGATCTCGGAGGCGGCCAACGAGCTGTTCGCCGGGAACTCCTACCGCGACTACCTGGAGCTGCACGGCCTCTCGGTGCAGCTGGCCGAGGCGCTGGCCGAGTTCTGGCACGCCCGGGTCCGCTACGAGCTCGGCTTCTCCGGCGAGGACCCGCAGGACGTCAAGGACATGTTCGCGCTCAAGTACCGCGGCGCCCGCTTCTCGCTCGGCTACGGCGCCTGCCCGGAGCTGGAGGACCGCGCCAAGATCGCCGAGCTGCTGAAGCCCGAGCGGATCGGCGTGGTGCTCTCCGAGGAGTTCCAGCTCCACCCGGAGCAGTCCACGGACGCGATCGTGATCCACCACCCGGAGGCGAAGTACTTCAACGCCCGGTAACCAGGACGCCCCCGCGCGTTCGCTCTTTTCCGGCGAACCGGGCGTATCCTTGATGATCCTGAACGGGCCGGTCCGCTCACCAGCGGGCCGGCCCGTGCCATCCCCGGAGCACCTGCGGGGCACTCGGAAGGATCACCATGACCAGCATCTCCACCGCCGTCGCGGCGCTCGACCACGGGGACGACCGCGGCCTGCAGGCGGTGCTGCTGGACATGGACGGGACGCTGGTCGACACCGAGGACTTCTGGTGGCAGGCCGAGGCCTCGCTGTTCGCCGAGCTCGGCTACGCGCTCGACGAGGCGGACCGCGCCCAGGTGGTGGGCGGCCCGATGAGCCGGGTGATCGACTACCTGCTCGCCAGGACCGGCGTCGACCTCTCCCCGGCCGATCTGACGGTGCTCATCAACCAGCGCTTCGTCGACCTGCTGGGCGGCGGCGTGCCGCTCATGCCGGGCGCCGAGCGGCTCCTCAACACCCTTGCCGCGCACGGGATCCCGGCCGCCCTGGTGTCGGCCTCGCACCGGCACGTCATCGACATCGTGCTGCGCTCGCTGGGCGCCGAGCACTTCGCCTTCACCGTCGCCGGGGACGAGGTGCCACGCACCAAGCCGCACCCGGACCCGTACCTGGAGGCGGCCCGCCGGCTGGGCGCGGAACCGGCCCGCTGCGTGGTGGTCGAGGACGCGCCGACCGGGGTGAAGGCGGCCGAGGCGGCCGGCTGCCCGGTGATCGCGGTGCCCTCGGTCGCGCGGATCGAGTCGGCCCCCGGGCGGCTGGTGCTGTCCTCGCTGGAGCAGGTCGACCTCGAACTGCTGCGCTCGCTGGTCGCCTCGCGCGTGTGATTGTGGTCTCATTGCCCCGGCGGCCTACCGACCGGTAAGGGGCCCCGGGCGGCCCGATCCGGTGGTCATCGGGGGAGAAAACGGGCATTGGTCGACAACTCGCCGAGGGAGCCGGGCTGCCCCGGATCACCGTGTCCCAAACGTCATCCACGCGGGTATCGGTCGTGCGTGTTCGATATGGCACGCTACTCCAGTTCGTTCCCGCCCTCGCAGCCCTGCCACCGCCGCCGACGGGTACCCCCGGTCCCGGCGCCGGTCGCACGACGCGCACCCCAGAAGGACGCGCCCCGTGAAGACTTCCGCTGAACGCCTGGCAGTACTCGGCTGCGCCGGCCTGGTCGCCGTGACGGTGGCCGGCTGCGGATCCGTCACCGACGCGGTCAAGGGCGGCGGCGGCAGCAGCTCGGTCACCATGGGCACCGCCCAGCTCACCAGCGTGCTGGACCCGGCCGGGTCCTACGACTCCGGCTCCTGGCTGATCCTGCGCAACACCTTCCAGTCGCTGCTGGTCTTCCCCGCCGCCTCCAGCTCGCCCTCCCCGGACGCCGCGCAGTCCTGCGAGTTCACCACCGGCGACTCCACCCAGTACCACTGCGTGCTGCGCCCCGGCCTCAAGTTCTCCAACGGCCACCCGCTGACCGCCGCCGACGTCGTGTTCTCGATCGAGCGCACCAAGAAGATCAACGACAAGAACGGCCCGTCCGGGCTGCTCTCCTCGATCAAGTCCGTCGAGGCCAAGGGCGACAACGAGGTGGTCTTCCAGCTCACCGCGCCCGACGCGACCCTCCCGGCCAAGCTCGCCAGCCCGGTCGGCGCGATCGTCGACCACCAGGTGTACCCGGCCGACGCGCTGCTGCCCAACGACAAGCTGGTCGGCTCCGGCCCGTACAAGCTCGACTCGGTCGAGGCCCTGGGCGGCGGCGGCAAGAGCATCGGCAAGGTCGCGCTGTCGGCCAACGACAAGTACAACGGCGACGTCAAGCTGCGGAACAGCAAGTTCACCGTCCGCTACTACGACCAGGCCGCCGACCTGAAGGCCGCGCTCGACAAGGGCGACGTCGACCTCACCGACGACAGCCTGGACCCGAACACCGCCGCCCAGATCCGCTCCGACCAGCAGGGCGGCAAGGGCGACCTCCAGGTCGTCGAGGGCGACAGCAACAACACCCGCTCGCTGGTCTTCAACACCAAGGACGCGGTCGTCGGCAACGTCGCCGTCCGCCAGGCCGCCGCCGCGCTGCTCGACCGCAAGGCGCTCGCCCGCGACGTCTTCGCCCGCACCGTCCAGCCGCTGTACTCGATGGTCCCGGCCGGCGTCACCGGCCACAACACCGTCTTCTTCGACAAGTACGGCGACCAGGACGTCAGCAAGGCGAAGAAGTTCCTCACCGACGCCAAGGTGCAGCTGCCCGTCAAGATCACCCTCACGTGGTCCCGCTCGCGGGCCGGCGCGGCCGAGGCCGACACGGTGAAGAAGCAGCTGGAGACCGGCGGCCTGTTCCAGGTGACGGTCCAGCAGGAGGCCGACTGGGACAAGTACAAGGCCGGCTTCGCCGACGGCAAGTACCAGGCCTACATCCTCGGCTGGTTCGCCGACTACCCGGACGCCGACAACTACATCAGCCCGCTGGTCGTCGACGGCGGCGTCTACCACGACGGCTGGGACGACCCGCGGATCAGCCAGAAGCTGGTGCCGGACGGCCTCAAGATGACCGACCGCGGCGCGGCGGCCGGCAACTACAACCAGATCCAGTCGATCGTCGCCGACAACGCTCCGCTCGTCCCGCTGTTCCAGGACAAGGCGTTCTACGCGGCCCGCTCGTACATCACCGGGGTCGAGTCCACCGTCGACACCACCGGCGTCTTCCGCTTCGGCGAGATCGGCCGCAGCAGCAAGTAGCGCCCGACGGCGACGGCCCGTCCGCTTCCCACACCGGGGGAGGCGGACGGGCCGTCGCCGTCTGTGGAGCGTCCTACAGCGCGCCCGGACGCACCAGACCGCTCTCGTACGCGTACACCGCCGCCTGCACGCGGTCCCGCAGCTGGAGCTTCGTCAGGACGTGCCCCACGTGCGTCTTCACCGTCGTCTCGCTGACGAACAGTTCGGCCGCGATCTCCGCGTTCGACAGCCCGCGCGCCACCAGCTTGAGCACCTCCAGCTCCCGCTCGGTGAGCGCGTTCAGCGCCTGCGGCGGCGCCTCCTCGCCCGAGGGCAGCTTGGTGGCGTACATGTCCAGCAGCCGCCGGGTGATGCTCGGCGCCAGCATCGCCGCGCCGTCCGCGACCACCCGGATCGCCTGCACCAGCTCCTCGGCCGGCACGTCCTTCAGCAGGAAGCCGCTGGCGCCCGCGCGCAGCGCCTCCACCACGTACTCGTCCAGGTCGAAGGTGGTCAGCACCAGCACCTTGGCCGGGCCGTCCCGCCCCGGGCCGGCGATCCGGCGGGTCGCCTCGACGCCGTCCATCCTGGGCATCCGGATGTCCATCAGCACCACGTCGGGCTGCAGCGCCCGGACCTGGTCCAGCGCCTGCTGACCGTCGCCGGCCTCACCGACCACCACCAGGTCGGACTCGGCCTCCAGGATCATCCGGAAACCGGTGCGCAGCAGCGGCTGGTCGTCGACCAGCAGCACTCGGATCGTCACTAGGACTCCTTGCCGTTCGGATCCCCCGTGGGATCGTCCTCTTCAGACGTACGGGCCATGTGCTGGCCTGAGAATTCCCGGCTAGCCCGCGGCGCCGGGGCACGCGCCTCGCTGCGTTGTCGTCGGTCGCCCGATGCTCCGCATCGCCTCCCTCCTCCGCCTTGCGATGCACGCACCCCAACACCGCGGGCGTTCGCCGGCAATTCTCAGGCCAGCACGGGCAGCGGGTACGGCGGGGGCGTCCCGCCGAACTCCGGGCAGCTGGCCTGGTGGTCGCACCAGTCGCAGAGCCGGTTGCGGGTGGCCGGGAACTCCCCGGTGGCCACCGCGTGGGTGATCCGCTCCCAGAGCGCCTGCAGCTTGCGCTCCACGGCGAGCAGGTCCGCCTCGTCCGGGTCGTAGGAGACGACGTCCCCGCCCCCGCCGAGGTACACCAGCTGGAGCCGCTTGGGGATCACGCCCTTCCAGCGCCACACCACCAGCGCGTAGAACTTCATCTGGAACATCGCCTTGCCCTCGAAGTCCCGCGAGGGCGCCCGGCCGGTCTTGTAGTCGACGAGGCGGACCTCGCCGGTCGGGGCGACGTCGACCCGGTCGATGTAGCCGCGCAGCAGCAGGCCCGACTCCAGGGCCGTCTCCACGTACAGCTCCCGCTCCACCGGGTGCAGCCGGGTCGGGTCCTCCAGCCGGAACCACTGGCCGACCAGCTTCTCGGCGTCCGCCAGCCAGCGGGTGAGCGCCGCGCCGTCCGGGTCGTCCGGGAACAGCCCGCCGAGCTCCGGCCGCTCGCCCAGCAGCCGCTCCCACTGCGGGCGCAGCAGGCCGAGCGCCCGCTCCGGCGTCCGCTCGACGGCCGCGCTGTCGAACAGCCGCTCCAGCACCGCGTGCACCAGGGTGCCCCGGGTCGCCGCCGCGCTCGGCGGCTCCGGCAGCCGGTCGATCACCCGCAGCCGGTACAGCAGCGGGCAGGTGAGGAAGTCACCCGCACGGGACGGGGACAGGCCGGTCGGGGGCGCCGCCGGGCGCGCCGGGGCCCCGGCGGCACTGGTGGTGTCGGTCTGCTGCATGGCTACGACCCTATTGCCCCGCGCTGCCATACCGCTGCCACCGTGCTGTCACGGGGCTGGGCAGGGCCCGCGCCAGTGGGTATGAAGCCAGACAGAGGGGCGCGCGGCGCCCTGCCGCCGAGATCACGTAGCGTGGGCACACCGGCGCAACTCGGGGGAGTCGACCGAAGGGATCACGGTGAGCGACAGCAGGGGGCAGCAGACCTCCGACCAGCCGCCGCACGGCGGTGGTCGCCCGCCCGGCCGGCCGCCGGAGCCGCGGAAGGAGCGCGGCGGCGGCATCCTCATGGGCCGCCCGTTCGGGGTGCCCATCTACGTCACCCCCTCCTGGTTCGTCATCGCGGCCCTGATCACCTGGGTCTTCGGGGGCCAGCTGAACGACGTCCTGCCGGACCTCGGCGGCTCGCGCTACCTGGTCGCCTTCTCCTTCGCCGTCGCCTTCTACGCCTCCGTCCTGGTGCACGAGCTCGCCCACACGCTGGTCGCGCTGCGCTACCGCCTCGGCGTGCGCCGCATCCAGCTGCAGTTCTTCGGCGGCGTCTCCGAGATCGAGAACGAGGCCGAGACGCCGTGGCGGGAGTTCTGGCTGGCCTTCGTCGGCCCGCTGCTGTCGCTCGTGCTCGGCGGGGTCTTCTACCTCGCCATGCAGGCCGTGGAGCTCTCCTCGGTGCCCGGGGTGCTGCTCACCGGCCTGATGGTCTCCAACCTCGTCGTCGCCGTCTTCAACCTGCTGCCCGGACTGCCGCTGGACGGCGGCCGGATGCTGCGCGCGGTTGTCTGGGCCGTCACCGGCAGGCCGATGACCGGCACCGTCGCCGCCGCGTGGGTCGGGCGGGCGCTGGCCGTCGCCGTGCTCATCGGGCTGCCGCTGGTCAGCGCCTCCCGCGGGGTCGGGCGGACCGGCACCGACACCCTCGTCGACGCCGTCATCGCCGCCGTCCTGGCCGCGATCATCTGGAACGGCGCCGGCGCCAGCGTGCGCAACGCCCGGCTCAAGGAGGCCCTGCCCGGCCTGCGGCTGCGCGACCTCGCCCGCCGCACCGTCGAGGTCACCGCCGACACCCCGCTCGGCGAGGCGCTGCGGCGCGCCCGCGAGGCGCAGGCCGGGGCCGTGGTCGTGGTGGACGGCCGGGGCGAGCCGATCGCGATCGTCCGCGAGTCCGCCGTGCGCGCGGTGCCCGAGCACCGCCGCCCGTGGGTCGCCGTCGGACCGCTCGCCCGCGACCTCGAACCCGGCCTGCGGCTCAGCGCCGACCTCACCGGCGAGGACCTCCTGCACGCCGTGCGCGCCACCCCGGCCGGGGAGTACCTGGTGGTCGAGTCCGACGGCCGGGTGTACGGCGTCGTCGCGCTCACCGACATCGAGCAGCGCCTCACCGCCGCCGTCGCGGGGCACTAGGACGGCCCCGGGACGGCACCGGCCGGGGGCGCGGCGGGCGGGAGGTCGCGCTTCCCTTAGGATTGGCCGCATGTCCGAACCGACCGGTGCCGCCCGCCGACGCGGGCCCTTCCAGGTCGGGGACCAGGTCCAGCTGACCGACCCCAAGGGTCGCCACTACACGTTCACGCTCCAGGCCGGGAACCAGTTCCACACCCACAAGGGTGCGTTCCCGCACGACGAGCTGATCGGCGCTCCTGAAGGCACGGTCGTGCGCACCACGGGGAACGTCCCGTACCTCGCGCTGCGCCCCCTGCTCCCCGACTACGTCCTCTCCATGCCACGCGGCGCCGCCGTGATCTACCCCAAGGACGCGGGCCAGATCCTCGCGATGGCCGACATCTTCGCGGGCGCCCGCGTGGTGGAGGCCGGCGTGGGGTCCGGCGCGCTCAGCACCTACCTGCTGCGCGCCGTCGGCGAGCAGGGCATGCTGGCCTCCTACGAGCGTCGGCAGGACTTCGCCGACATCGCCAAGAGCAACGTCGAGCGCTACTTCGGCGGCTCCCACCCGGCGTGGAAGCTCACCGTCGGCGACCTCCAGGACAACCTGGTCGAGAGCGACGTCGACCGCATCATCCTCGACATGCTCGCCCCCTGGGAGTGCCTGGACGTCGCCTCCAAGGCGCTCGTCCCCGGCGGCCTCATCTGCTGCTACGTGGCCACCACCACGCAGATGTCCAAGACCGTCGAGGCGCTGCGCGACCACGGCACCTTCACCGAGCCGCAGGCCTGGGAGACCATGGTCCGCACCTGGCACCTGGAGGGCCTGGCGGTCCGCCCGGACCACCGGATGATCGGCCACACCGGCTTCCTGCTCACCGCCCGCCGCCTCGCCGACGGCGTCGAGCCGCCGCTGCGCCGCCGCCGCCCGGCCAAGGGCGCGTACGGCGAGGACTACGACAACGGGTCGCCCGAGCCGACCCTGCAGGAGCGCGCGGCCGCCCGCGCCGCCGTGGCCGAGGACACCGACCTCGGCTGACGCACGACCGTCGAGGAGGGGTGGCACGGCCGGGCCGTGCCACCCCTCCGGCGTTCCCGCCCCGGTCACCGGAGTGCCACCGTGATGTGGGACGATGCCAGCTCACACAGACCACTGGAGGGGACGCCTGGTGGAGACCGCGGTCGGGACGACGGCTGGACAGCAGACCCCGGCGGGCCGCACCCGGCCCGGCCACGTTCGAACCGCCCCGTGGCACTGGGCCCTCGCCCTGGCCGGCTGCGGAGCCGTCGTGGCGAGCGCCCTCGCGGCCTCGCCCGCCACCGGCACGCCGGTGCCCCTCCACGGCAGCGGTCCCAAGGCCGCCCCGGCGGCCCTCGCCCCCGACCCGGCCAAGGCCCAACTCCCGCTCGACTGCGGCCCGTTCCCGGTCAAGCCGACGGTCAGCCTGGCCGCCGACCTCGGCGACGGCCGGCCCAGCACCGTCGTCGCCGCGCACTGCGCCGCCGAGACCGGCACCCCGCCGGACGCCGTCTACCTCCTCGGCGGCACCGCCGAGCGGCCCGTCGTCCTCGCGACCCTCGTCTCCGAGCGCGAGAACCTCACCGTCACCAGGCTCGCCCTGCGCTCCGACGGCACCATCACCGGCCACGCGCAGGGGTATTCGAGCGACGACGTCCCGCGCTTCAGCCCGGACGTCTCACTCGACCTCACCTGGACGCACAAGGGCGGCGGCTGGGTGCGCACCCGGACCGCCGCCCCGAACACCGAGACCTGAGACGCCTATTCGTCGGCGTCCGGCCCGTACACCTCGACCCGGTCGGCGACCCGGCGCACGTGGATGCAGTCGCCGGGGCACTCCTTCGCCGAGTCCACCACGTCCTGAAGCAGCGTCAGCGGCACGGGGGCCGTCTCCCCGGGCTGCTGGCGCAGTTCGTCGTCCGGCCCCTTCACGTAGGCCAGGCCGTCGATGTCGAGTTCGAAGACCTCGGGCGCGTACTGCGCGCAGATGCCGTCGCCGGTGCACAGGTCCTGGTCGATCCACACCTCCAGGGCCTCGTTCGCCGCCGTCCGCTCGGTCACCGACATCGTTGTTCTCCGCCGTTTCTGTCCCGGGTCGCCCCCGTCTGAGGGCAATCCCGCCATTCGTACAACGATCGGACCGGGCCTCCCGGTCGCGATCGGATATCGACTCGCTCGACGATACATCTGGTCCGCTTTGGGCGGTGCGCGGTGGGTATCCCCTTAGCAGAGGGGAAGCACGCAGGGCGAAGATCGGACACGCCCGTTCCATCTTTCTTGATCTAGGGGTTTACGGACCCCTGGTCCCAGGTAGGGTCTGGAAGCGTCCAGCTCCCCGGAGGAGGTGAGGACCGTGGCAGCCCACGATGACGACTACAACCGCAGCACCGGCAGGCCCGCTCGTGGTTCCGACGAGGCCGCTCAGGTCTCGTACCTTGAGCAGGAAATCGCCGTGCTGCGCCGCAAGCTCGCCGACTCGCCGCGCAATTCGAGAATCCTCGAAGAGCGGATCGTCGAGCTCCAGACCAACCTGGCCGGCGTGACCGCCCAGAACGAACGACTCGCCTCCACGCTGCGCGAGGCCCGCGACCAGATCGTGGCCCTCAAGGAAGAGGTGGACCGGCTGGCCCAGCCGCCCGCCGGCTTCGGCACCTTCCTGCAGGCGAACGAGGACGGCACCGCCGACATCTTCACCGGCGGTCGCAAGCTCCGCGTCAACGTCAGCCCCAACGTCGAACTCGACGTGCTGCGGCGCGGCCAGGAGGTGATGCTCAACGAGGCCCTCAACATCGTGGACGCGATGGCCTTCGAGCGCATCGGCGAGATCGTCACCCTCAAGGAGATCCTCGAGGACGGCGAGCGCGCCCTGGTCATCGGCCACACCGACGAGGAGCGCGTGGTGCGCCTCGCCGAACCGCTGCGCGAGGTCACCATCCGGGCGGGGGACGCCCTGCTGCTGGAGCCCCGCTCCGGCTACGTGTACGAGGTCGTGCCGAAGTCCGAGGTCGAGGAGCTCGTCCTCGAAGAGGTCCCGGACATCGACTACCGCCAGATCGGCGGCCTCAGCAACCAGATCGAGCTGATCCGCGACGCGGTCGAGCTGCCGTACCTGCACGCCGACCTCTTCAAGGAGTACGAGCTGCGCCCGCCCAAGGGCGTCCTGCTCTACGGCCCGCCCGGCTGCGGCAAGACGCTGATCGCCAAGGCGGTCGCCAACTCGCTGGCCAAGAAGGTCGCCGAGGTCACCGGCCGCCCCCAGGGCAAGAGCTACTTCCTCAACATCAAGGGCCCCGAGCTGCTCAACAAGTACGTGGGCGAGACCGAGCGGCAGATCCGCCTGGTCTTCCAGCGGGCCCGGGAGAAGGCGGGCGAGGGCACCCCCGTCATCGTCTTCTTCGACGAGATGGAGTCGCTGTTCCGCACCCGCGGCTCGGGTGTCAGCTCGGACGTGGAGAACACCATCGTCCCGCAGCTGCTGGCCGAGATCGACGGCGTGGAGGGCCTGGAGAACGTCATCGTCATCGGCGCCTCCAACCGCGAGGACATGATCGACCCGGCGATCCTGCGGCCCGGCCGCCTGGACGTCAAGATCAAGATCGAGCGCCCGGACGCCGAGGCCGCGAAGGACATCTTCTCCAAGTACCTGAAGGGCTCGCTGCCCTTCCACCCCGACGACCTCAAGGAGCACGACGGCTCGATCGAGGCCACCGTGGCCGCGATGATCCAGTCGGTCGTGGAGCGGATGTACTCGGAGACCGAGGACAACCGCTTCCTGGAGGTCACCTACGCCAACGGGGACAAGGAGGTCCTGTACTTCAAGGACTTCAACTCCGGCGCGATGATCCAGAACATCGTCGACCGCGCGAAGAAGATGGCCATCAAGGACTTCCTCGACCACGGTCAGCGCGGACTGCGCGTCTCCCACCTGCTCGCCGCCTGCGTGGACGAGTTCAAGGAGAACGAGGACCTGCCCAACACCACCAACCCGGACGACTGGGCCCGCATCTCCGGCAAGAAGGGCGAGCGGATCGTCTTCATCCGCACGCTGGTCACCGGCAAGCAGGGCGCCGAGTCCGGCCGCTCCATCGACACCGTCGCCAACACGGGGCAGTACCTGTAACCGCACCACTCTTTCGATCCGCAGGACGAGGCCGGCACCGGCCCCGGAACAGCACGCACCCCGTCCGGCTGTGGCGCCTCGCGGCCCCGCAGCCGGACGGCGCGTCTCGGGGCCCGGCCGTCGGCCCCGCGTTCTAGGCTCGACGCACCGTTCGCGGGCAGACCGCCGGCACCGGTGTCGTTCAGCGGTACGTCAGCGTGTTCCGCCCAGGGGGGCGGCGCACCGGGGCAAGGAGGGCCGCATGACCGTACGGCGCGTGATGGGCATCGAGACCGAGTACGGGATCTCCGTGCCCGGCCACCCCAACGCCAACGCCATGCTCACCTCGTCCCAGATCGTCAACGCGTACGCGGCGGCGATGCACCGGGCCAGGCGGGCCCGCTGGGACTTCGAGGAGGAGAACCCGCTGCGCGACGCCCGGGGCTTCGACCTCGCGCGCGAGGTGGCGGACGCCAGCCAGCTCACCGACGAGGACATCGGCCTCGCCAACGTCATCCTCACCAACGGGGCCCGGTTCTACGTGGACCACGCGCACCCCGAGTACAGCTCGCCCGAGGTCACCAACCCGCGCGACGCCGTGCTCTGGGACAAGGCCGGCGAACGGATCATGGCGGCCGCCGCGCAGCGCGCGCTGGAACTGCCCAACGGGCAGACCATCCACCTGTACAAGAACAACACCGACAACAAGGGCGCCTCCTACGGCACCCACGAGAACTACCTGATGAAGCGGGCGACGCCGTTCGCCGACATCGTCCGCCACCTCACCCCGTTCTTCGTCTCCCGCCAGGTGGTCACCGGCGCCGGCCGGGTCGGCATCGGCCAGGACGGCTCCGCCCACGGCTTCCAGATCAGCCAGCGGGCCGACTACTTCGAGGTCGAGGTCGGCCTGGAGACCACCCTCAAGCGGCCGATCATCAACACCCGCGACGAACCGCACGCCGACGCCGAGAAGTACCGTCGGCTGCACGTGATCATCGGGGACGCCAACCTCTCCGAGATCTCCACCTACCTCAAGCTGGGCACCACCGCGCTGGTCCTGTCGATGATCGAGGACTCCTTCATCGCCTCCGACCTCGCCGTCGACCAGCCGGTGCGCACCCTGCACCGGGTCTCCCACGACCCCACGCTCAAGCACCTGATCACCCTGCGCAACGGGCGCAAGCTCACCGCCGTCCAGCTGCAGCTGGAGTACTTCGAGCTCGCGCGCAAGTACGTCGAGGACCGCTTCGGCACCGACGCGGACGAGCAGACCGTGGACGTCCTGGCGCGCTGGGAGGACGTCCTCGGCCGGCTGGAGCGCGACCCGATGTCGCTCTCCCGCCAGCTGGACTGGATCGCCAAGCGGGAGATCCTGGAGGGCTACCGCAGCCGCGACGCCCTGGAGTGGGACAACCCGCGGCTGCACCTGGTGGACCTCCAGTACAGCGACGTGCGGCCCGAGAAGGGCCTCTACAACCGCCTGGTGGCCCGTGGCAGGTTCGAGCGGCTGGTCACCGAGGAGGAGGTCGAGCGGGCCGTCTCCAAGCCGCCGGAGGACACCAGGGCGTACTTCCGCGGGCGCTGCCTGGACCAGTACGCGGAGCACGTGGCGGCGGCGTCCTGGGACTCGGTCATCTTCGACCTGCCCGGCCGCGACTCGCTGCAGCGGGTGCCCACCCTGGAGCCCCTGCGCGGCACCCGCAACCACGTCAAGGAACTGCTGGACCGCTGCCGGACGGCCGAGGACCTGCTCCGGGTCCTCTCCGGCGGGTAACTTTTCGATCACCACGGGTGAACGTCCGCCGAATGGGAATCATCCGGGGTGGCAGCGGGTGTTGGACAGGAAGCGCCACCGGCAAACCGGGAGCGGCAGTCGCACCTTGTGTATAGGGTCGGTGCAGCAAGCAGCGACCCAACCGTGCCAGACGATTCGAGCGGGGTGAGGGAAATGGCGAGCAAGGACACCGGCGGCGGCCAGCAGCGGGCGAACCGCTCCTCCGAGGAGGTCGAGGAGCAGGCCGCGGAAACCCAGAATTCCGACGACCTCAAGGAGCGCCAGGAAAAGCTCAGCGACGACGTCGACGCGGTCCTGGACGAAATCGACGAAGTGCTCGAGTCGAACGCCGAGGATTTCGTGCGGGGATTTGTCCAAAAGGGTGGGCAATAGTCCGCCGCGGGGCATTGCGGAATTCACGGTCGTGACCGTCGGGGACGGCCGGGCGGCCACGGCCGTCCGCCCGTCCCGGCTCCGGCCCTCCACACGTGGACGTTGATCGTCGGCGGGTAGGGTGCGGGGATCGCGCGCTTCAAGCTACCTGGAAGGAATCGTGTGGAAGCCAACACTCGTGGCACCGGGCGTCTACCGGCTGCCTTCCTGACCCCGGGGTCCTCCTCGTTCCTCGACTTCCTCGCCGAGCACAAGCCGGAGTTGATCCCCGGCCGGCGCGGGCTGCCCGAGGGCACGGTGGTCGAGGCCCCGCACGGGACCACGATCGTGGCCGCGGTGTTCGACGGCGGTGTGGTCATCGCCGGTGACCGTCGCGCCACCATGGGCAACGTGATCGCCCAGCGGGACATCGAGAAGGTGTTCCCGGCCGACGAGTACAGCGCGGTCGGCATCGCCGGCACCGCCGGCCTCGCGGTCGAGATGGTCCGGCTGTTCCAGCTGGAGCTGGAGCACTACGAGAAGATCGAGGGCGCCACGCTCTCCCTGGAGGGCAAGGCCAACCGGCTCACCAGCATGATCCGCGGCAACCTCGGCATGGCGATGCAGGGCCTCGCGGTGGTGCCGATGTTCGCCGGCTACGACCTCGACCTCGGACGCGGCCGGATCTTCGGCTACGACGTCACCGGCGGGCGCTCCGAGGAGCGCGGCTTCGCGGCCACCGGCTCCGGCTCGGTGTTCGCCCGCGGCTCGATGAAGAAGCTCTACCGGGAGGGCCTGACCGCCGACCAGGCCGCCACCCTGGTCGTCCAGGCGCTCTACGACGCGGCCGACGACGACTCCGCCACCGGCGGCCCCGACCTCGCCCGCAAGATCTACCCCATCGTCTCGCTGATCACCGCGGACGGCTTCCACCGGCTCACCGAGCCGGAGGTCGCGCGGATCGCCGTCTCCATCACCGACCAGCGCCTCACCCACCCCGACGGCCCGCAGGCCCCGCTGCTCTAGCCGCCCACCTCACAGGAAAGGGACGACCGCCGGTGTCGACACCGTTCTACGTCTCGCCCCAGCAGGCCATGGCGGACCGCGCGGAGTACGCCCGCAAGGGCATCGCGCGCGGTCGCAGCGTGGTCGTGCTCACCTACGCCGACGGCATCGTCTTCGTCGCGGAGAACACCTCGCGGGCGCTGCACAAGGTCTCCGAGATCTACGACAAGATCGCCTTCGCGGCGGTCGGCCGCTACAACGAGTTCGAGAACCTGCGGATCGGCGGCGTGCGCTACGCCGACCTGCGCGGCTACTCCTACGACCGGGCCGACGTCACGGCCCGGGGCCTCGCCAACGTCTACGCCCAGACGCTCGGCACGATCTTCTCCTCGGTCGGCGAGAAGCCGTACGAGGTCGAGCTGATCGTCGCCGAGGTCGGCCGGACGACGGAGGAGGACCAGATCTACCGCCTCACCCCGGACGGTTCGATCGTCGACGAGAAGAACTACGTGGTGGTCGGCGGCAACGCCGACTCCATCGGCAACTACCTGGGCCAGCGCCACCGCGCCGGCATGGCGCTGGGCGAGGCGGTGCGGGTCGCCGTCGACTCCCTGGCCCGGGACCCCAACGGCGGCAGCGCCCGCAGCCTGACGCCGGAACAGCTGGAGGTGGCCGTCCTCGACCGCCAGCGGTTCCAGCAGCGGAAGTTCAAGCGGATCCTGGGCGGCCAGCTCGGCCGGCTGCTCGACGGGGACCAGTCCGCGGCGGACGACGAGGACGGTCCGGCGGCCACCCCGCCGTCGGACGAGTAGTGCCTTCGGAGTCCCGTGCGGCGAGCGATCGCCGCACGGGACTCCGGTGCCCCTGCGGCGGTTCGCCCGTCGTGGAGGCGGTTTCGGACAGCTCCGACAAGAAGAAGGAGTGCTCATGGACCGCCGGATCTTCGGGCTGGAGAACGAGTACGGGGTCACCTGCACGTTCCGCGGCCAGCGGCGGCTGTCGCCGGACGAGGTGGCGCGGTACCTGTTCCGCCGCGTCGTCTCCTGGGGCCGCAGCAGCAACGTGTTCCTGCGCAACGGCGCCCGGCTGTACCTCGACGTCGGCTCCCACCCCGAGTACGCCACCCCCGAATGCGACGACGTGGTCGAGCTGGTGACGCACGACAAGGCGGGCGAGCGCATCCTCGAAGGGCTCCTGGTGGACGCCGAACGGCGGCTGCACGAGGAGGGCATCGCGGGGGACGTCTACCTCTTCAAGAACAACACCGACTCGGCCGGCAACTCCTACGGCTGCCACGAGAACTACCTGGTGGCCCGGCACGGCGAGTTCTCCCGGCTGGCCGACGTGCTCATCCCGTTCCTCGTCACCCGCCAACTGATCTGCGGCGCGGGCAAGGTGCTGCAGACGCCGCGCGGCGCGGTGTACTGCGTGAGCCAGCGGGCCGAGCACATCTGGGAGGGCGTCAGCTCCGCCACCACCCGCTCCCGCCCGATCATCAACACCCGCGACGAACCGCACGCGGACGCCGAGCGCTACCGCCGGCTGCACGTGATCGTCGGCGACTCCAACATGTCGGAGACCACGACGCTGCTCAAGGTCGGCGCCACCGACCTGGTGCTGCGGCTGATCGAGGCCGGCGTGGTGATGCGCGACCTCACCCTGGAGAACCCGATCCGGGCGATCCGCGAGGTCAGCCACGACCTCACCGGCACCCACCAGGTGCGGCTCGCCAACGGGCGGGAGGCCAGCGCGCTGGACATCCAGGAGGAGTACTACACCAAGGCGCTGGAGTTCGCCGACCGCAAGGGCATCAACACCGGCACCATCGCGCAGGTCCTCGACCTGTGGGGCCGCACCCTGGAGGCCGTCCGCTCCGAGCGGCTGGACGGGGTGGCCACCGAGATCGACTGGATCATGAAGTACAAGCTCATCGAGCGCTACCGCGAGAAGCACCAGATGAGCATGTCCAACCCGCGGGTGGCGCAGATCGACCTCGCGTACCACGACATCCACCGCCGCCGGGGCCTGTTCTACCTGCTCCAGGGCAAGGGACAGGCGAAGCGGGTGACGACGGACCTCAAGACCTTCGAGGCCAAGTCGATCCCGCCGCAGACCACCCGGGCGCGGCTGCGCGGGGACTTCATCCGCCGGGCGCAGGAGCAGCGCCGGGACTTCACGGTGGACTGGGTGCACCTGAAGCTGAACGACCAGGCGCAGCGCACGGTGCTGTGCAAGGACCCGTTCCGTTCGGTGGACGAGCGGGTGGAGAAGCTGATCGCGGGGATGTGACCGAGCGGTCGTGGCCCACGCGCCATGATCGAGTCCGTGGAGCCGGCCCCGGTGGTGTCTACCGGGGCCGGACCCGTGCGGGGCATACGCTGTTCGTCGAGTCCGGAGAGCCGACTTCGAACGACAGTTAGGACCACCGTGCGCCGCACCGCCGGGTTGCTGATCACCCTTCCGCTGCTGCTGGCGGTCGCCTGCAGCAGTTCGACCAAGGCGGCCGGCCCGGCGACGCCGACCACGGCCAGCGCGGCCCCGACCGTGCCCACTCCGGTCGGCGAGGCCTCGCCGATGCCCACCCTCTCGGGCGGCGGCTTCGGCAGCAAGGCGACGATCACCCTGCCCGAGGGGCAGCAGCCCAGCGGCCAGTTCGTGGTGAACACCGTCAGCGAGGGCGACCGGCCCGCGGTGAACAAGGGCGACTGGGTCACGGTCAACTACTCGGCGAAGGACTGGACCACCGGCAAGGACCTGCCGAGTTCGTACGACGCGGGCGGCAAGCCGCAGCTGTACCAGGCGGGCAGCGGCCAGCTGGTGCCGGCCTTCGACCAGAGCGTGATCGGCAAGAAGGTCGGCAGCCGGCTGCTCGTGGTGGCCCCGCCGGCGGCGGCCTTCGGCGACCAGGGCAGCAGCCAGCTGGGCGTGGCCAAGGGCGACACGGTGGTGTTCGTGTTCGACGTCATGGAGAGCCTGCCGCAGGACTCGACCCTGACCGGCGCGATGACCCAGGCGGCGGCGAACCTGCCGCAGGTCAAGGACAACGGCAAGGCCGCGGCGACGATCACCGTTCCGGCCGGGCAGGCCGCGCCCACGGACCTCCAGCAGGCGGTGCTGGTCAAGGGTGAGGGCAAGCAGGTCAAGAGCGGGCAGACGCTGGTGGTGCAGTACACCGGGGTGCTCTGGAGCAACGGCCAGCAGTTCGACGCGTCCTGGACGCACGGCGGCGCGCAGGCGGTGCAGATCGGCACCGGGAGCGTGATCGAGGGCTGGGACAAGGGCCTGGTGGGCCAGAACGTCGGCAGTCGGGTGCTGCTGGTGGTGCCGCCCGCGCTCGGGTACAAGGACCAGGCGCAGGGTTCGGTGCCGGCGAACTCCACGCTGGTGTTCGTGATCGACATTCTGGAAGCGGTCTAGGAAGACTCCCGCAGGATTCCGTACGCTTGGGCGGGCGCTCGCACACGGAAGCGCCCGCCCTCATCCTGAACTGTCATACTGCCCTCGCACTGTGGCAGGCGCCTCCGGCGCCCGGGGCCCGGGCGGACGGTGCGACGGCAAACCGGCACTGAGTGTGCCGGTGGCAGAGCTCGAATGACCGGTGGCGAGATGGATGGGGAGTCATGACTGAGAAAGCGCCGAACCCCGGCGGGTCGGGTACCGCGGCGAACGACGGATCCTCGGGTGACCCGGCGGCGTCGCGTCCCGGCGGGCCGATGCCGGGCGACGGTGAGTCGATCGTCGTGCCGCCGTCGATCCTGAAGCAGCAGGCCGGCTGGGCGAGCCCGGAGGACCGGCCGCGGCCGGCCGGCGGGACGAAGACCGAGGAACCGCAGATCTTCGCCTCCAACGTGCGCAAGGTCGACAGCTCCGAGGCCGGGTACGACGAGAACCCGCCGTCGGTGGGCCGCCTCGGCGTGATCCTGGGCACGGTGCTCGCGGTGCTGCTGGTCGGCAGCGGCGTGACGCTCTACATGGTCAACAAGGACAACGGCTCGTCGGAGGCCAAGCCGGACGCCGCCAAGAGCGCGCCCGCCACGCCGACCGCCGACCCGGTGCCGCCGGTCAAGGACGACGCCAAGGTCCTGCCGACGATCACCGGCGACTTCGGCAAGAAGGCCGACATCCAGGTGCCGTCCGACCAGCCCGACGGCTCGTTCGTGGTGAAGGTGCTGTCCGAGGGCACCGGCGCGAAGGTGGACAAGAACTCCTGGACCACCGTCGACTACACGGCGAAGAACTGGAACACCGGCAAGGACATCCCGAGCTCCTTCGACCAGGGCCAGAAGCAGCAGATCTTCCAGGCCGGCACGGACGCGCTGATCCCGGCGCTGGACCAGGCGGTGCTCGGCAAGAAGGCCGGCAGCCGGGTCCTCGTGGTGGCGCCGCCGGCCGCGGCCTTCGGCGCGCAGGGCAAGCCGGACATGTCGATCGGGGCCAAGGACAACCTGATCTTCGTGATCGACATCCGCAACACCACCGCGCCGGACGCGACGGTCAGCGGCACGGTCACCCCGCCGCCGGCGGGCTTCCCGCAGGTCAAGGACAACGGCAAGAAGCCGGCCGAGATCACCCCGGTGGCCGGCGCGGCCGACCCGACCGAGCTGAAGACGCACGTCCTGATCAAGGGCACCGGCCCGGTGGTGGAGAAGGGCGAGAAGGTCGTCGTCCAGTACACCGGCGCGCTGTTCAAGGACGGCAAGGTCTTCGACTCCTCGCTCGGCAAGGGCCAGGCGTTCAGCTTCGCCGTCGGCGGCGGCCAGGTCATCCAGGGCTGGGACCAGGGCCTGGCGGGCCAGACCGTCGGCAGCCGGGTCGAGCTGGTGATCCCGGCGGCGCTGGCCTACGGCGACAAGGGCCAGGGCGAGATCCCGGCCAACGCGCCGCTGGTGTTCGTGGTCGACATCCTGGACGCGGGTCAGGGCTGATCCACTTTCGGGTGACAATGGTGTGCGTGTGACCTTCGGGACCGGCCGCGTGGCCGGTCCCGTACGGGCGGCGGGCGCCCGTACCGTGGTCCGGACGGACCGGGTGCAGGCGCCCGCCGCTTGGTCATGGAAGCAGAGAAAACCGTGAGAAGAGGGACTGTGAGCCTCAACGAGAAGCCTGAGATCGATTTCCCCGGCGGCGACGCTCCGACCGAGCTGCAGATCCGCGACATCGTCGTCGGTGACGGCGCGGAGGCCAAGAAGGGCCAGGTCGTCAGCGTCCGCTACGTCGGCGTGACCTTCGAGACCGGTGAGGAGTTCGACGCGAGCTGGAACCGGAGCCCCAACGAGTTCCGCTTCCCGCTGGGCGCCGGCCGCGTCATCAAGGGCTGGGACCAGGGTGTCGAGGGCATGAAGGTCGGCGGCCGCCGCGAGCTGGTCATCCCGTCGCACCTGGCGTACGGCGCGCAGTCGCCGTCGCCGCTCATCCCGGCGCACTCGACCCTGATCTTCGTGGTCGACCTGCTGGGCGTCTGAGCCCGTCGCGGCCGTGGGCCGGACCCCTCCGGGGGCCCGGCCCACGGGCGTTTGCGGATGCGGCTTTTGCGGTGCGTACCGCTACCGGTACGGTCGGTCCCGCCGGGTGACGATCGTCCGGCGGCGCACCCCGCGCACGGCGCGGCACACCGGAAGGGTCAGCGATGGCGATCGCCAAGGCAGAGCGGCTGATGAATCTCGCCCTGTGCCTGATGAACACCAGACGTCCGCTCTCCAAGAAGGAGCTGCGGGAATCCATCGAGGCGTACCGCGAGGCCTGGCAGAACAGCAGCGAGGACGCCTTCAACCGGATGTTCGAGCGGGACAAGGACGACCTGCGCGAGCTCGGCCTGGTGATCGACGTCGACGAGAACGCCCTGGACGGCGAGCTCGGCTACCTCGCCCGCGCCGACCGCAACCGGCTGCCCGAGATCGCGCTGGACGCCGAGGAGGCGGCCGCCCTCACGCTGGCCGCGCGGGTCTGGCAGCAGGCCAAGATGTCCGGCGCCGCCAGCGGCGCGCTGCAGAAGCTGCGGGCCGCCGGGGTGCCGTTCGCCGAGGCCGAGGCGCGCTCCGCCCTGGAACCGCGCATCCCCGCCCGGGAGGCCGCGTTCGAGCCGCTGCTCACCGCCGCCCGGGACCGTCGTCCGGTCACCTTCGAGTACCGCAAGGCCGGTGCCGCCGCCGTCGAGCAGCGCAGCGTCGAGCCGTGGGCGCTGGAGTGCTGGCGCGGGCACTGGTACCTGGCCGGCTGGGACCGCGACCGGGGCGACGCCCGGGTGTTCCGGCTCAGCCGGATCACCGGCAAGGTGCGGGCGAAGACCGGCGCGTTCCTCGGCACCGTGCCGGAGCACGTGGACGTGCGGGCGACCGTCGCCAAGTTCGCCGGCGAGGGCGCCACGGCCACCGCGACCGTGCGGGTCCGGCGGGGCGCGGGCTTCCCGCTGCGCACCAAGGCGCTGAGCACCGGCCGGGTCGACGAGGCCTGGGACGAACTGGAGATCCCGTACGGCAACGGGCTGGGCGCCGACCTGGCCGAGTTCGGGCCGGACGTCGTGGTGCTCGGGCCGGAGGAGCTGCGGGCCGACGTGATCGAGCGGCTGCGGGCGGTCGCCGGGCCGGACGTGGTGGAGGGTGTGCGGGCGTGAACGAGCGAAGCGAGCGAACGATGAGCAGGTGCGTATTGTGCGAAGCGCCCGCCGAGCGCAGCGAGGTGGACGCATGAGTAATGCGATCGACCAGACGCGACGGATGCTGTCGCTGGTCACCTACCTGCGGGAGCGGCCCGGGGCCGAGGTCGCCGAGGTGGCCCGCGCGTTCGGGATCACCGAGCGCGAGCTGATCGGGGACCTCAACGTGCTGCCGATGTGCGGCACCAGCTTCCGCGGCGGCGACCTGCTCGACATCGACACCGACGGCGAGCGGATCTGGTGGCACAACGTCGACGACGTGGCGCAGCCGCTGCGGCTGGCCGCCGACGAGGCCACCGCGCTGCTGGTCGCCGCCCGCGCGGTGGCCGGGCTGCCCGGTCTGCGGGCCGGGGACCGGGAGGCGCTCACCCGGGCCGTCGCCAAGATCGAGAACGCGGCGGGGGAGAGCGCCGAGGGCAGCGCCCGGGTCGGCGTGACGTTCGAGGCCGAGAGTCACGTCTTCGCCGACATCGACCGCGCGCTGAGCGAGGGCCGCCGGCTGTGGCTGCGCTATTACTCGCACGGGCGCGGCGGGATGACCGAGCGCGAGGTCGACCCGATCCGCCTGCTCACCGAGGGCCACACCTACCTGGAAGCCTGGTGCCGCACCTCGGAGGACCACCGGATGTTCCGGCTGGACCGGGTGGCCGAGATCCGGGTCCTGGACGTGCCCGCCGACCCGCCCCGGCGCGAGCCGCGGGACCTGTCCGGCGGGCTGGTCAACCCGGCGGCGGACGACCCGGAGGTGGTCGTCGAGGTGTCCTCCGGCGGGCGCTGGGTGGCCGAGTACTACACCCACGACCGGGCCGAGGAACTGCCGGACGGCGGCCTGCGGATCACCCTGCGCAGCGCCGACCCCTCCCAGCTGCGCCCGCTGGCGCTGCGGCTGGGCCGGGACGGGCGGATCGTGTCGCCGCCGCAGCTCGCCGAGCAGGCGCGCGCGGCGGCCCGGGAGGCGCTGGCCGTCTACGGGGAGGGGCGGGACTGAGCCGTGGAGCCCGGTACCAGATTCAAGGTCTACTGCTCGCAGTGCCGGGAGAAGGTGGAGCTGCCGGCCGAGGAGTTCCGCCTGACCCTCGGCCGCACCCCGGAGCAGGCGCACTACAGCTTCGGCTGCCCACTGTGCGGGGCGGCGGTGCGCAAGGCCGCGGGGGAGAAGATCGTGGCGGCGCTCACCGGGGCGGGAGTGCGCACCATGCGGCTCGTCCCGGCCGAGGGGTAGCAGTCCGGGCCCGGGACCTCGGCCCGTATAGGGTGGGCGGCATGTCCTGGATGCTCGTCGCCGCCGTCCTGCTCGCCACCGCGGGCCTGCTGGTCCTCGGCGTCCTCGGGATCCGGCTGTGGCTGGACGTCCGGGCGCTGGCCAAGGGCGTCGGCACGGCCTCGCGGGCGCTGGCCGACGCGGCCGAGGAGCTGGCGGCGGCGGTGCCCTCCCGCTGAGGACTGCGTCACCAGGTCGTACGGGGACTGCATCCCGGGTGTAGGGGCGGGTTACGCTCTGAGGTGGCTCCTGAACTGCGAACCGGGGGCCGCTGTCCTTGTTCGGGCGGACGTCGTCGGGGTGTCATCCGCAGCGGTTACCATCCGCCGCGGGCGGTCCGCCGGTGCCGCGTTGACTGAAGGTGGTCGAGCATGCGCATCTCGATGACCGCGATCGTCGTGGTCGTGGTAATCGCCATCGTGCTTTTCGGTGCCAAGCGGCTGCCCGATCTGGCGCGCTCGCTCGGCCAGTCGATGCGGATCCTCAAGAGCGAGGCCAAGGCGATGCGCACGGACGGCGAGGCCGCGGAGCCCGCGCCGGCGCCGCCGGTGAGCGGCGGTGCGGCCAAGACCATCCAGACCGCGCCCGGTGCCACCGGCACGGCCCGGCCGGTGGCCGAGCCCGCCGAGCGGCCCGCCGCGGACGGCGACCGGCCGCACTGAGCGCGGCGCACGTGACGCACGCGACCACGGAGGCCCGTCGACCGGCGGGCCTCGACGCACGAGTTGAGGACCGGGGTTGAGCAAGCTCTCCAAGGCGCCGAAGGCGTCCAAGGATCCTGAGGGGCGGATGGCCCTCGCCGATCACCTGCGGGAACTGCGCAATCGCGTGGTCAAGTCGGTCATCGCGATCGTGCTGATCACCATCGTCGCGGCGATCTACCACAAGCCGATCGAACACTTCCTGCTGGAGCCGCTGCCGCAGTGCACCCCGGACACGGCCGACCAGTTCGACGGGAAGTGCGCTCAGGTCTCGACGATCGGTCTGACCTCCGGTTTCACCTGGATGCTCCAGGTGGCACTGACGGCCGGTGTGGTGGGCGCCGTGCCGGTCTGGCTGTGGCAGGTGTGGGCCTTCGTGGCGCCGGGCCTGCACCGGCACGAGAAGAAGTACACGGTCATCTTCATGGCGGCCGGGGCGCCGCTGTTCCTGGCCGGTGTGGGCTGCGCCATCCTGACGCTGCCGACCACGGTCCAGGTGCTGATCTCGTTCACCCCGGACAAGACCACGCCGATCCTGCCGCCCAACGACTACTTCGACATCGCCACCCGCATGGTGCTGGTCTTCGGCGCGGCCTTCGAGTTCCCGCTGCTGCTGGTCATGATGAACATGGTCGGCATGGTCACCGGCAAGCGGCTGCTCGGCTGGTGGCGCGGGATGGTCATGGGCATCACGGTGTTCGCCGCGTTCGCCACCCCGAGCGCCGACCCGGTCAGCATGCTGGTGCTGGCCGCGCCGATCTGGGCGCTGTACTTCGCCGCGGTGGGCATCGCGCTGTTCAACGACCGGCGCAAGCGCCGCAACAACCCGGACGCCGACCTGGACGACGAGGAGGCCTCGCACGTGGACCTCTCGGTCGAGACGGTCGCGGGGGCGGAGGCCATCGAGGCCTCGACGGCGCCGGCGGCGAGTGCTCCGGTGCCGGCCGCGCGCCGGGAGCAGATGGACGACATCACCTGATCCGTTGATCCGCTGATCGCCGGCCCCGGCCCGTCGCACCCCGTGTGCGGCGGGCCGGGGCTTTTGCGTCGCTTGGGTCCGGTTCGCGTTTCGTCGCGGCACTCTTGGCAGGGCTGATGGCATGTGACATATTACTGCCGTGCCCAAGACCTGGAGACCTCCCCTGGACGTCGTCGTGGTCGGCGCCGGAGTCGTCGGCGCCGCCTGCGCCTACTACGCGGCCCGCGCCGGGCTCGCCGTCGCCGTCGTCGACCGCGGGCCGGTGGCCGGCGGCACCACCGGCGCCGGCGAGGGCAACCTGCTGGTCTCCGACAAGGAGCCCGGGCCCGAGCTCGACCTCGCGCTGCTCAGCACCCGGCTGTGGCGCGAGCTCGCCGGGGAACTCGGCGCCGCCGTGGAGTACGAGGCCAAGGGAGGCCTGGTCGTCGCCCAGGCCGCGGCCGGGCAGGAAGCCCTGCGAGCCTTCGCCGCGCGCCAGGCGGCCGCCGGGGTGGTCGCCGAGGAGGTGCCCGCCGAGCGGCTTCGGGAGCTGGAACCGCACCTCTCGCCGGGCATGGCCGGCGGCTTCCACTACCCGCAGGACGCCCAGGTGCAGCCCGCCCTCGCCGCCGCCCACCTGCTGCGCGCGGCCCGGCGGATGGGCGCGGAACTGATCACCGGCGAGATCGTCCGGACCGTCCGCCGGGGGGCGGACGGCGCCGTCCTCGGCGTCGGGACCGACCGGCGGCGGCTGGACGCGCCCGCCGTCGTCAACGCCGCCGGGACGTGGGGCGGGGAGTTCGCCGCGCTGGCCGGGGTGCACCTGCCCGTCCTGCCCAGGCGCGGGTTCGTCCTCGTCACCGAGCCGCTGCCGCGGATCGTGCGGCACAAGGTCTACGCCGCCGACTACGTCGCCAACGTGGCCAGCGGATCGGCCGGGCTGGAGACCTCGGCCGTGGTCGAGGGCACGCCCGGCGGGCCGGTGCTGATCGGCGCCAGCCGGGAGCGGGTCGGCTTCGACCGGACGCTCTCCCGGGAGGTGCTGCGGCGGCTCGCCGCGCAGGCGGCCGAACTGTTCCCGGTGCTCGCGGACGTCGCCGTGATGCGCGCCTACCGGGGATTCCGCCCCTACCTGCCGGACCACCTGCCGGCGGTCGGCGCCGACCCGCGCGTGCCCGGGCTCTACCACGCGTGCGGGCACGAGGGCGCCGGGATCGGGCTCGCCCCGGCGACCGGGCTGCTGATCGCCGAACAACTGACCGGCAAGCAGCCGGAGTTCGACCTCACGCCGTTCCGGGCCGACCGATTCCCGGCCGCCTGACCCGCACTTCCCCCGACCGGATTGGAGAGGCCCTCGATGCGCCGCCGCACACCCGCCGAGCTGGTCGGGGCCGAGCCCGGGCCCGCCCACCACATCGACTTCGACGGACGGCCCGTGCCCGCGCTGCCCGGCCAGTCGATCGCCGCCGCGCTCTGGGCCGACGGCGTCCTCGCCTGGCGCACCACCCGGGCCGGCGGGCGGCCCCGCGGGGCGTTCTGCGGGATCGGCGCCTGCTTCGACTGCCTCGCCACCGTCGACGGCCGCCCCAACCAGCGCACCTGCCTGCTCCCCGCCGAGCCCGGCACCACCGTCACCACCCAGGAGGGCCACGGCCGTGCCGACCTCGCCGTCTGAACCGTTCGAGCCGTCAGGTCCGTCAGGTCCGTCAGGTCCGTCAGGTCCGTCAGGTCCGTCAGCGCCGTCAGGGCCGGTCGAGCCGCCGGAAGCGGCGCAGCCCTTCCCGTACGACCTCGCGGTGATCGGGGCCGGCCCGGCCGGGCTCGCCGCCGCCGTCACCGCCGCCGACCTCGGGCTGCGCTGCGCGCTGCTCGACGGGGGCCGGCAGACCGGCGGCCAGTACTACCGCCACCCCGCGCCCGGCCTCCGGGCCGCCCGGCCCGACCGGCTGCACCACGGCTGGTCCGTCTACGCCGACCTGGCCGGCCGGCTCGCCGCGCACGAGCGGACCGGGCAGGTGCGCTTCCTCGGCGGCCACCAGGTGTGGGCGCTGGAGCGCACCGGCGACGGACTCGCCGCGCACGTCACCCTCGGGCCGGAGGCCGGTGACCGGACCACCGTGCGGGCCGCCGCCGTGCTGCTCGCCACCGGCGCGTACGAGCGGCAGCTGCCCTTCCCCGGCTGGACCCTGCCCGGGGTCGTCACCGCGGGCGGCGCCCAGGCCATGCTCAAGGCCGGGCTGGTGCTGCCCGGCCGGCGGATCGTCGTGGCCGGCAGCGGGCCGCTGCTGCTCGCGGCGGCGTCCTCGCTGGTCACCGCCGGGGCCGAGGTGCCCGCGGTGGTCGAGGCCGGCGACTACCTCGGCTACGCGCGGCGCCCCGGCGTGCTGGCGGCCGTTCCCGCCAAGCTCGTCGAGGGCGCCGGGCACGGCGGCGCGCTGCTGCGCCACCGGGTGCGGCTGCGCCCGCGCAGCGCCGTCGTCGAGGCGCACGGCACCGACCGGGTCACCGCCGTCACGGTGGCCCGGCTGGACGCCGACTGGCGGCCGGTGCCCGGCACCGGCCGCCGGATCGCCTGCGACGCGCTCGCCCTCGGCCACGGCCTGCTGCCGCAGATCGAGCTCGCGACCGAGCTCGGCGCGGACACCGTGACCGGCCCGGACGGCGCGGTCGCGCTGCGGGTGGACGCCCGGCTGCGCACCAGCGTCCCCGGCCTGTGGTCGGCGGGGGAGACCAACGGCGTGGGCGGCGCGGACCTCGCGGTCGCGGAGGGCGCGCTGGCCGCGCACGCGGTCGCCGGCCGCACCCCGGAGCCGGGGCTGCTGCGCCGCCGGGCCCGGCGGCGGGCCTTCGCCGCCCTGATGGCCGCCGCCCACCGGCCCGGCCCCGGCTGGACGGACTGGCTGCGCCCGGACACCGACGTGTGCCGGTGCGAGGAGGTGCCGGTGGCGGCGATCCGGGAGGCGGTGGACGAGCTGGGCGCGGGGGACCCGCGGACCGTCAAGCTGCTGACCCGCGCGGGGATGGGGTGGTGCCAGGGCCGGATGTGCGGTCCGGCGGTGGCCTGCCTGTCCGGCGCCGGCGGTCACGGGGGAGCGGGGCCCGACCGGCGGCCGTTCGCCTGCCCGGTGCCGCTCTCGCAGCTGGCGGCCGGCGACTGAGCCGGGCCCGACCGAACACGGGGGCCGGGGACTCTTGTCTCCGGCCCGTCCCCACTAATAAAATGTCACACCTCACCAAGGAGTCATCATCGTGTCCCACACCCCGCACGACACCACCCGGCCCTGGCGCGGCATCATGGTCGCCACCGCGATCCCGCTGCGCCAGGACCTCTCCGTCGACTACGACGCCTACGCCGAGCACGTCCGCTGGCTGATCGACAACGGCTGCGACGGCGTCGTCCCCAACGGCTCGCTCGGCGAGTACCAGACGCTCACCGACGACGAGCGCGCCCGCATCGTCCGGGTGGCCGTCGAGGCGGCCGGCGACGGCGCCCGCGTCATGCCCGGCGTCGCCGCGTACGGGAGCGCCGAGTCCCGCCGCTGGGCCGAGCAGGCCGCGGAGGCGGGCGCCGGCTCCGTTCTGCTGCTGCCGCCGAACGCGTACCGGGCCGACCACGACGCCGTCCGCGCGCACTACGCCGAGGTGGCCCGGGCGGGCGTGCCGGTCGTCGCGTACAACAACCCGATCGACACCAAGGTCGACCTCGTGCCCGCGCTGCTCGCCGAACTGCACGCCGAGGGCTCGATCGTCGCGGTCAAGGAGTTCAGCGGCGACGTCCGCCGGGCCTACGAGATCGCCGAACTCGCGCCCGGGCTCGACCTGCTGATCGGCGCGGACGACGTGCTGCTGGAGCTCGCGCTGGCCGGCGCGGTCGGCTGGATCGCCGGCTACCCGAACGCGCTGCCGGAGGCCTCGGCGGCGCTCTACAAGGCCGCGGTCGCGCACGACCTGGAGACCGCGCTGCCGCTCTACCGGGCGCTGCACCCGCTGCTGCGCTGGGACTCCAAGACCGAGTTCGTCCAGGCCATCAAGCTCTCGATGGACATCGCCGGGCGCCCCGGCGGGCCCGTCCGGCCGCCGCGGCGACCGCTGGGGGCCGAGGCCGACGCGGCCGTCCGGGCCGCCACCGAGAAGGCGCTGGCCGAGGGCCTGTCCTGAATCCGTAGCCGACGAGCCGGCTGACGGGGCAGCCGGCCCATCCTCCGAGGGAGTTCCGACACATGCGCAGCCGTCACGTGTTCCACGCCGTCGACTCGCACACCGAGGGCATGCCGACCCGGGTCGTCACCGGCGGGTTCGGTGTGGTCCCGGGTGCCACCATGGCCGAGCGCCGGGTGCACTTCCAGCAGCACCTGGACCACTTCCGCACCCTGCTGATGTACGAGCCGCGCGGGCACGCCGCGATGAGCGGCGCGATCCTGCAGCCGCCGACCCGCCCGGACGCCGACTACGGGGTGCTGTTCATCGAGGTCTCCGGACTGCTGCCGATGTGCGGGCACGGCACGATCGGCGTCGCCACCGTGCTGGTGGAGACCGGGATGGTGCCGGTCGTCGAGCCGGTGACGACCGTGCGGCTGGACACGCCCGCCGGGCTCGTGGTCGCCGAGGTGCGGGTCGAGGACGGCGCGGCCAAGGCCGTGACCATCCGCAACGTGGCCTCGTACGCCGTCGCGCTCGACCGCAAGATCGACGTGCCCGGGTACGGGACGGTCGGCTACGACCTCGCCTACGGCGGCAACTTCTACGCCATCCTGCCGCTCGCCGAGTTCGGACTGCCGTTCGAGCGCGAGCGCAAGCAGGACATCCTCACCGCCGGGCTGGCCCTGATGGACGCCATCAACGCCGGCCCCGAGCGGCCGGTGCACCCGGAGAACCCGTCCTTCCACAGCTGCCACCACGTGCAGCTGCTCGCCCCCGGCTCGACCGCCGAGCACTCGCGGCACGCGATGGCCATCCACCCCGGCTGGTTCGACCGCTCGCCGTGCGGCACCGGCACCTCGGCGCGGATGGCGCAGTTGCACGCGCGCGGCGAACTGCCGCTCGGGCGGGACTTCCGCAACGACTCGTTCATCGGGACCACCTTCACCGGGCGGCTGGTCGAGGAGACCGAGGTGGCCGGGCGGCCCGCGGTGGTGCCGACCGTCACCGGGCGGGCCTGGGTGACCGGCACCGCCCAGTACTTCCTCGACCCCACCGACCCGTTCCCCGCCGGCTTCCTGCTGTGACGGAGCCTGCTGTGACGCTCCACCCGAAGGGCTTCTGGCTGTGACCATCACCTCGTACAACCCCGCCGACCCCGCGGACCTCGTCGTCGCCGTCGACGAACCCGGCGCCGACGCCGTCCGGGCCGCCGTCGCGCGGGCCCGCGGCGCCCAGGCGCGGTGGCTCGCCGCGGGCGCCGGCGCCCGGTCGGCGGCGCTCGGCCGGATCGCCGACGCGGTCGAGGCGCACGCGGAGGAGCTGGCCGCGCTGGTCGTGCGCGAGGTCGGCAAGCCGCTCGCCGAGGCGCGTGGCGAGGTCGCCAGGACGGCGGCGATCTGGCGGTACTACGCGCAGGCGCCGTACGCGCCCTCCGGGGCCGTGCACGAGACCGCCGGCGGGCCCGGGCTGCTGCTCACCCGGCGGAGGCCGCACGGGGTGGCCGGGCTGATCGCGCCGTGGAACTTCCCGCTGGCGATCCCGAGCTGGAAGGCCGCGCCGGCGCTGGCGGTCGGCAACGCCGCGGTGCTCAAGCCGGCCCCGGAGGCGACCGCGTGCGCGCTGCGGCTGGCCGAACTGGTGGCGCTCGCCGGGCTGCCGGCGGACGTGCTCACGGTGCTGCCGGGCGGTGCGGAGGAGGGCGCGGCGCTGGTCGACGCGGCGGACGTGGTGTCGTTCACGGGCTCCACCGGGGTCGGCCGGGCCGTCGTGCGGGCGGCCACCGAGCGCGGCGTGCCCGTGCAGGCCGAACTCGGCGGGCTGAACGCGGCGCTGGTGCTGCCGGACGCCGACATCGCGCAGGCCGCCGGGCACATCGCCGCCGCCGTCGCCGGGTACGCGGGGCAGAAGTGCACCGCCACCAGCCGGGTGATCGCGGTCGGCGAGGCGTACGAGCCGCTGCGGGACGCGCTGGTCAAGGCGCTGGAGGCGGCGGACGACGCGGTCTGCGGGCCCGTCATCAACGCCGCGGCCCGGGACCGGCTGACGGGGGCCGTCGAGTCGGCCGTGGCCGCCGGGGCCGAACTGCTCACCGGCGGACGGGTGCCCGCACGGGCCGGCTGGTACGTCGAACCGGCGTTGCTCACCGGGGTGCCCGCCGAACACCCGCTGGCGCGCGAGGAGTTCTTCGGCCCGGTCGCCGTGCTGCACGCCGCGCCCGACCTCGACGCGGCGATCGCGCTCGCCAACGACACCCCGCACAGCCTCGCCACCTCGGTGCACAGCCGCAGCCTGGACGTCGCCCTGGCGGCCGCCGACCGGCTGGACGCGGGCATGATCCGGATCAACGCGCCGTCCAGCGGCGTCGACTTCCACCTGCCGTTCGGCGGCGCCAAGGGCGCGAGCCACGGGGAGCGCGAGCAGGGGCAGGCGGCGCTCGACTTCTACACCGTCGGGCGGACGGTCAGCGTGCTGCCCGCCGGGGGTGTGTGATGTACGTCCGGACCGTCGACTACCACACGGCCGGCGAGCCGTTCCGGATCGTGCTGGACGGCGCCCCGGTGATCCCCGGGGACAGCGTCGCCGAGCGGCGGGCCATCGCGATCGGCGCGGGCGGCAGTGCCACCGCGCCCCGGCCGGGTGCGCTGGACGACGTCCGCCGGCTGCTCGGCCGCGAACCGCGCGGGCACGCCGGGATGTACGGCGGGTTCCTGGTGCCGCCGGACGACGACGAGGCGCACCTGGGCGTCCTGTTCTGGCACAAGGACGGCTACTCGACGGCCTGCGGGCACGGCACCATCGCGCTCGGCGCGTGGGCGGTCGACTCCGGGCTGGTCGCGGCCCCCGCGGACGGCGTGGCGCGGGTGCGGATCGACGTGCCGTCGGGGCGCGTCACGGCCCTCGTCCACCGGGCCGGCGGGCGCACCACCGGGGTGACCTTCCGCAACGTGCCGTCGCGGGTGAGCGCGCCGAAGCTGGCGGTGGCGACCTCGCGCGGCACGGTGGAGGTGGCGGTGGCGCACGCCGGGGCCTGCTACGCCTCGGTGCCGGCGGCGGCGCTGGGCCTGACCGTCGACACCGCCCGGCTGCCGGAACTCACCGCCGCAGGGCGGGAGATCAGGCGGGCGCTGGAGGGTTCGGAGGCGGTGGCGCATCCGTCGGACCCGCGGCTCTCGGGCGTGTACGGGGTCGTGCTGTACGACGAACTCCCCTGGGACGGCGAAGGGTTGAGCCAGCGGAACGTCACCGTCTTCGCGGACGGGCAGATCGACCGCTCGCCCTGCGGCTCCGGCACCTCCGCCCGGCTCGCGGTGCTCGCGGCCGAGGGGCGGCTCGCGCCGGGCGAGGAGCTGCGGCACGAGTCGGTCATCGGGACGGTGTTCCACGGGCGGGTGCTGCCGGGCGGCGACCCGCTGGGCTCCGGCGTCGTCACGGAGGTGACGGGGACGGCGCACCGCACCGGGGAACACGGATTCGTGCTGGAAGAAGGGGACGGGCTCGGGGCAGGATTCCTGCTGTGACTTCTTCTGACGCGAATTACTCCGTACCGCCCGGCACGGCGACCGAGCCGCTCCGGTACGCCGTGTCGGGCACCGGGTCCGTCACGCCCGCCCGGGCCGCCGGCGCGGTCGAGCGGATGCTGCTCGACGGGTTCGACCCCGAGGCCGCGCCCGTCCGCACCGGGGTGCCCGTCCCGGCCGGCGAACTGCTGATGATGCCCGCCGCCGCCGGGCGGTACGCGGGCGTCAAGATCGCCGGTGTCGCGCCCGCCAACCCCGGGCGCGGCCTGCCCCGGATCACCGGCAGCTACCTCCTGCTCGACGGGCCCACCCTCCAGCCCGTCGCGCTGCTCGACGGCGCCGCGCTCACCGCGCTGCGCACGCCCGCCGTCACCGCCGTCGCCCTGCGCCGGCTCGCCCCGCCGGAGGCCGCGCACCTCGTGCTGTTCGGCGCCGGGCCGCAGGCGTACGGGCACCTCGACGCGCTGCTCGCGATCCGGCCGCTGACCCGGCTCACCGTGGTCGCGCGCAGTGCCGGGCCCGCCGAGGCGCTGGCCGCGTACGGGCGGGGGCTCGGGCTGGCGGCCTCGGTCGGCGGGCCGGAGGCCGTCGCGGCGGCGGACGTGGTGGTGTGCTGCACCACCGCGCGCACGCCGCTGTTCGACGGCGCGCTGGTGCCCGCGCACGCGGCCGTCGCGGCGGTCGGCTCGCACGAGCCCGACGCGCGGGAGGTGGACGCCGCGCTGGTCGGGCGGGCCGAACTCTACGTCGAGGCGCGGGCGGTGGCGGCCCGTGAGGCCGGGGACCTGATCATGGCGGGGGTCTCCGGACGCCAGGTGTGGAACCTGGCCGAGCTGGTGCGCGGCGACGTCCACGTACCGGCGGACCGGCCGCGGTTCTTCAAGAGTGTCGGCATGGCCTGGGAGGACCTGGCCGTGGCGGCGGAGGTGCACGCGGGCGGCTGAGGACGGCGGGTTTCGTGGGCCGCCGGCCGTTGTCACGGCCGGCGGCCGCTGCCACGATGAGCTGCGGCTCGAATCGCGGACCGTTGCGCACGCACCGTAACGTGACATTGTACGCTGGTGTTCTGCACCGACCCGGAGGAACACCATGGCCGAGCTCAAGTCCCGCACCCTGATCTCCGTGCAGGAGCGGCTCCGCGACCAGGTCGCCCACGCACTGCGCGCCGCCCTGATCTCCGGGGAGCTGCGCCCCGGCGTCGTCTACTCCGCGCCCGCGCTCGCCGCCGACTTCGGCGTCTCCGCCACGCCGGTGCGCGAGGCCATGCTCGACCTCGCCCGCGAGGGCCTGGTGGAGGCCGTCCGCAACAAGGGCTTCCGGGTCACCGAACTCACCGAGCGGGACCTCGACGACTACACCGAGATCCGCGCCCTCATCGAGGTCCCGACCGTCGGCCGGGTCACCCGCACGGCCACCGCCGAGCAGCTGGAGCGGCTGCGCCCGCAGGCCGAGGCGATCGTCGCCGCCGCTCGCAAGCACGATCTCATCGGGTACCTGGAGGCGGACCGCCAGTTCCACCTCGACCTGCTGGGCCTCGCGGGCAACGCGCGGCTGGTGGACGTGGTGGGGGACCTGCGCAAGCGCTCGCGGCTGTACGGGCTGAACCGCCTCGACGAGCGCGGCGAGCTGGTGTCCTCGGCGGAGGAGCACCTGGAGCTGCTGGACCTGATGCTGTCGGGCGACGCGGAGGCGGCGGAGGCCTGCATGACGCGGCACCTGAGCCACGTGCGGTCCCTGTGGGCGAACGGCCAGGAGGCCCAGGAGGAGCCCCGCACGGCGCTGCGGCTGCGGGCGCGGTAGAGGCTAAACCACTCGTTCGGGTGAGGGGTGAAGATCGGGCGTCGGAAGGCGTCTGCGTCCTACGATGATGTTCTCGACATCGGCAGTCAGGAGGAACTCCATGTCCGCCGCAGCAGTGGAAGAACCGATGGGGCAGCTGACGCTGCTCGAAGCCGCCGAGCTGATCTCGAACCAGTTCGCCGGGCATCGGGTCGAGGTCGTCGGGAGCCAGATCACCGTGACGCCGCCGCCGGATGTTTCGCACGGTAAGTCGCTGAGTCGCCTCATGCGGGTACTTTTTGCGGCCGGCCTCGATGGGGACGAGGTCGACGTTCTGCAGAACGTGGGCATCTGGTTGCCGGACGGGCCCTCGGATTATGCGGTGCCCGATCTGTCGATCGTCGATGCCGACATTGATGATCACCTGATCGAGTACAACTGTTACGACCCAGCGGCGTTCCGTCTCGTGCTGGAGGTCACGTCGTCGAACGTCAGTGACGACCTGAAGAAGAAGCCCTTTGCGTACGCCGAGGCTGAAGTGCCCGTCTACGTCATCGTGGACCGGAAGAACCAGCGCGTCATGGTGCTCACCGACCCCAAGGACGGCGAGTACCGGGTACACGCCGTCCACCACCCCGGGCAGTCGTTCACATTGCCGGAGTCGATCGGGGCATCGGTGACACTAGCGGTGGACGACGTGCTGGCTGCGAAGAAGTAGCCAGCCGGCCGTCGTGGACCTCGGCGGTCTCGTCGACGGCGGTCAGGTGGGTGCGGTCGTGGGTGACCAGGACCGTCGCCGTCGCGCGCTGGTGCGTGAGGGTGGTGATCAGGTCGAGGACGGCTGCTCCGCGCTCGTGGTCGAGGGCGCTGGTGGGTTCGTCGATCAGGAGGACCTTCGGGTCGTTCATCAACGCCCGTGCGATGTTGACGCGTTGGCGCTGGCCGCCGGAGAGCTGGTGCGGGCGGCGGTGGGCCTGGCCGCGGAGGTCGACGGCGTCGAGGAGTTCGAGGGCGCGGGGGAGGGCGGCGCGCGGGGAGCGGCCGTCGAGGTGGGCCATCACCTGGAGTTGCTCGACCGCCGAGAGGGACGGCAGCAGGTTGGCCTGTTGGAAGACGATGCCGATGCGGGTGCGGCGCAGCGCGGTGAGTTCGGCGCGGGTGAGGCCGGTGGTGTCGGTGCCGTCCACGACGACCCGGCCGGAGTCGGGGGCGATGAGGGTCGCGGCGACCGCGAGCAGGCTGGACTTGCCGGAGCCGGACGGGCCGACCACGGCGGTGATGGTGCCCGCGGGGACGGTCAGGGAGACGTCGTCGAGGGCGGTGAGCCGGCCGTCGCCGTCCGGGTAGGTCAGGGTGACGTGGTCGAGGTGGAGGGTCATCGGGCGCTCCCGAGGGCGGTCAGCGGGTCGACGGAGGTGATCCGGCGGATGGACAGGGCCGCGCCGACGGCGCCGAGGGCGATCATCACGGCGGCGGGCAGCAGCAGGGTCGGGGCGTCCAGGACGAACGGGACGGCGGAGCCGATCAGCGAGCCCGCTCCCAGGGCGATCGCGGTGCCCGCCGCGGTGCCGAGCACCAGCAGCAGGACGGCTTGGCCGAGCGCGTCCCGCAGCAGGTAGCGGGTGGAGGCGCCGAGGGCCTTGAGGACGGCGACGTCGCCGCTGCGCTGGATCGTCCAGACCGTGAAGAACGCGCCGATGACCAGGGCGGAGATGGCGAACAGGAAGCCGCGCATCAGCTGCAGCGAGCCGTTCTCGGAGGTGTAGGAGCCGATCGCGGCGAGCGCGTCGTCGCGGGTGCGGGTCTCGGTGCCGAGGCGGGCGTCGGCCGCGCCGAGGTCGGCGCCCTTCGCGGTGGTGAGTGCGATGACCGTCGCGTGGCCGGTGCCGCCGGGGGCGAACGCCTGCCAGTCGGCGAGGCTGGTCCAGATCACGGGGGTGTGGCTGTAGGCGGCGTCGCCGTCGACGGCGGCGACGGTGAGCGGGTGGCCGGCCATCGTGAACGTGGCGCCGGCGGTCAGCCCGCCGAGGTTCTCGGCGGCGGTCTTCGACAGCACGGCCCGGCCGGGGGCGATCAGCGTGCCCTGCGGGGCCAGCCCGGAGCCGTCCGGGACGCCGAACGCGGAGAGCGCCGCGGTGCGCTGCCCGGCGGCGGCCTTGGTGGTGGTGATGCCGAGCGGCTGGGCGGAGGTCACGCCCGGCTCGTGCGACCAGGCCTGCCACTGCTCCGGGGTGACCTGGGAGTCGGTGAAGGACAGCTGCTGCCCGTCGGCGGGCCGTCCGAACACCAGGTGGTCGGCGGGCAGGCCGGTGATCGCCGAGATGTTCTGCCGGCCGAGCCCGGCGGTCAGCCCGGACAACAGGCCGACCAGCACGGTGATCAGCACGATGACGGTCCCCATCAGGGCGAACCGCCCCTTGGCGAACCCCAGGTCCCTCCAGGCGACGAACACGACGAGCCTCTCTGCACGAAACGACTGTGTGCCCACACCGTCGCCGGGAAGGGGGCCGGCGGGCATCGCACGGGGGATTGCATCCTCGGCATCGAAGGGCAGAAGCGGAGTTCAACCTTTTGATTGATGCCGGGCCCGCGACGCGGAACTTAGGCTGGACGGATGGCGACCGAACGTTTCCGCACCACCCCCGTCGCCCGCGTCCTCCAGGTCTGCCTGCACCTGCTCGTGGCGGGCCTGCTCGTCCTCGCCGTCGCCCGCGCCTTCACCGGCCGCGACGGCGACCCGGCGTCCGTGACCGCCGCCGCCACCGCGATGGGCGCCGCCTACGCGGCCGGGCCGAGGCTCGCGGTCATCCGCCGCTCGCGCCGGGCGGCCGCGCTGTGGCTCGCGCTGCTCGGCGTCACCTGGGCGGGCGTGCTCGTGGCCACGCAGGACGGGGTGTGGCTGGCGTTCCCGCTGTACTTCCTCGAACTGCACCTGCTCGGCCGCCGCGGCGGACTCGCCGCCGTCGGGCTGACCACCGCCGCCGCGATCGCCGCGTGGTCCTGGCACCAGGGCTCCTTCAGCGTGGCCGCGTCCATCGGGCCTTCGCTCGGCGCCGCCGTCGCCACCGCCACCGTCCTCGGCTACCAGGCGCTGTACCGGGAGAGCGAGGAGCGCCGCCGCCTGATCGACGAGCTCACCGCCGCCCGCGCCGACCTCGCCACCGCCCACCACGCCGCCGGGGTGCTCGCCGAGCGCGAGCGCCTCGCCCGGGAGATCCACGACACCCTCGCGCAGAGCCTCAGCAGCATCCAGCTACTGCTCCGGGCCGCCCAGCGGGCCCTGCCGGAGCGCACGGACGCCGCGGCCGGCTACGTCGAGCAGGCCCGGCAGGCCGCCCAGGACAACCTCGACGAGGCCCGGCGCTTCGTCCGCGCGCTCACCCCGCCCGCGCTCGACGGCGACCCGCTGCCCGTCGCGCTGGAGCGGCTGTGCGCCACCACGACGGCGCACAGCGGGCTGCCCGTCCACCTGCACGTCTCCGGGGAGGCGGTGCGGCTGCCGGTGCCGCAGGAGGTCGCGCTGCTGCGGATCGCGCAGTCGGCGCTCGGCAACACCGTCCGGCACGCGCGGGCCTCGCACGCCGAGGTGACGCTCAGCTACATGGAGGGCGAGGTGGCACTCGACGTGTTCGACGACGGGGCCGGGTTCGATCCGGCGGCGCTCCCGGGGCGCCCGGCGCGCGACGACGGCGGGTTCGGGCTTCCGTCGATGGGGGCCCGGGCCCGGGCGCTCGGCGGCACCTTCACGGTGGAGTCGGCGCCCGGCGAGGGCACGGCACTCGCCGTGCTGCTGCCGGTGCCGGCCGTGCCGGCCGTGCCGCCGGTGCAGCCGGGGTTCCCGGCGACGGAGGTGGGGGCGTGATCAGGCTGCTGCTGGCGGACGACCACCCGGTGGTGCGGGCCGGGCTGCGGGCCGTCCTGGAGGGCGAACCGGACTTCACGATCGTCGGGGAGGCGGCGACCGCCGAACGGGCGGTCGAGCTGGCCTCCGCGGGCGGGGTCGACGTCGTGCTCATGGACCTCCAGTTCGGGCCCGGCTCGGCGATGAACGGTGCCCAGGCGACGGCCGAGATCACCGCCCGCGCGGGGGCGCCGCGGGTGCTCGTCGTCACGACGTACGACACGGACGCGGACACCCTGCCCGCCCTGGAGGCCGGCGCCACCGGGTACCTGCTGAAGGACGCCCCGCCGGAGGAGCTCGCCCAGGCGGTGCGGGCCGCGGCGGCGGGCCGGACGGCGCTCGCGCCGACCGTCGCGGACCGGCTGCTGGAGCGGATGCGGACGCCCGCGGCGTCGCTCAGCAACCGGGAGATCGAGGTGCTGGGGCTCGTCGCGGACGGGCTGACCAACCAGCAGGTGAGCCAGCGGCTGCACCTGAGCCAGGCCACGGTGAAGTCGCATCTGGTGCACATCTACACGAAGTTGGGGGTCGACTCGCGCACGGCGGCGGTGCGGGAGGCGCGCGGCCGGGGGCTGATCCGGCGGGCGTAGGGTGGGGCGGGTTCGAACCGTTCTCCGGAGTGGAGGAACCCGCCGATGGCCCGTCTTCTCGATGAACTCGCCGTTCCCGTGATCGCCGCGCCGATGGCGGGCGGGGCGTCCACCCCCGAGCTGGTGGCGGCGGTGAACCGGGCCGGCGGGCTGGGGTTCCTGGCCGCGGGGTACCGGACGGCCGCCGGGACGGCCGAACAGATCGCCGCCGTACGGAAGTCGACCGACCGGGCCTTCGGCGTGAACCTCTTCGTCCCGGCCGCGCCCGGCGGTCCGGCGGCGGTCGCGGCCTACCGGGAGCGGCTGCGGCCGGAGGCCGAGCGGTGGGACGTCCGGCTGCCCGAGGAGACCGGGCCGGACCGGGACGACTGGGAGGCCAAGCTCGACGTGCTGCTGGCCGATCCGGTGGACGTCGTCTCGTACACCTTCGGGCTGCCCACGGCGGCGGAGGCCGCGGCCGTCCGCGCGGCGGGGTCGTTCCAGGTGGGCACCGTCACCACGCCCGAGGAGGCGCGGGCGGCGGAGGCGGTCGGCATGGACGCGCTCTGCGTGCAGGGCCCGGAGGCGGGCGGCCACCGGGGCACCCACCGTGTCGCGGACGATCCGGGAGAGGTTCCGCTGCTCGAACTCCTGGGCAGCGTAGGGACGGTGACCGACCTGCCGCTGATCGCCGCCGGCGGACTCGGCGACGGTCCGTCCATCGCGGCGGCGCTGCGGGCGGGGGCGGTGGCGGTGCAGCTGGGGACGGCGCTGCTGCGCGCGGACGAGTCCGGCGCGTCCCGGGCCCACCGGGCGGCGCTCACCGAACTGCCGGAGACCGTCGTCACCCGCGCCTTCACCGGCCGCCCGGCCCGAGGCCTGCGCAACGCCTTCATCGACCGTTACGGCCCCTACGCCCCGCCCGCCTACCCGGAGGTCCACCACCTCACCAGCCCCCTCCGCGCCGCCGCCACCCGCCGCGCCGACACCCGGTTCATGCACCTCTGGGCAGGCACCGCCCACCGGCTGGCACACCCGGGCCCGGCGGAGCAGCTCGTCGCGGACCTCTGGCGGGCCGCGCGGGGGTAGTGCGTCCGGCGCGCGCCGGACGGGGCGTGTCGTCCCTCGCGGGGGTGGATTGAGCGGGAAAGTGCGCGGTAACGTATAAGGGACAACTTACTGTGGCCACATGTGGGAGATCACACTATTGGCGCCGGTCGAGGAGTGGTACTTGCAGGTCTGCGAGGAGGACCCCAAAGCGGCCGAGAACATCCTTGAGGCCCTGGACCTACTGGCTGACGAGGGGCCGACCCTGGGGCGGCCGGTGGTGGACCGGATCCACCGCAGCCGGTTGCACAACCTCAAGGAGCTGAGGCCGGGGTCCTCGGGTGTCAGTGAGGTGCGGATGCTGTTCGTCTTCGACCAGGAGCGAGAGGCCATCGTTCTGGTGGCGGGCGACAAGTCAGGTCGTTGGTCGGAGTGGTACGACGAGTCGATCCCGTTGGCGGAGAAGCGCTACGCGGATTACGTCGAGGAGCAACGGAACGGAGTGCGCCGATGAAGGGGCGTAGTTGGACCGAGGTGCGGGCCGAGGTCATGAAGCGGTTTCCCGAGCTCGCGACGCCGGAGGCGGAAGCGAGGCGGGCCCGGATCCGCGAGGAATCGCTGGCCCAGATCCGGGGGCATGAGCTGGCCGAGCTGCGCCGCAAGGCCGGGCTCACCCAGAAGCACGTGGCCGAGCTGCTCGGGGTGAGCCAGGCGCGGGTGTCGCAGATTGAGCACGGGCAGGTCGACAGCCTGGACAACCTCCGGGCGTACGCCGCCGCGATCGGTGGCGAGGTCGAGGTCACCGTCCGACAGGGGGAGCGGACGATCAAGGTGGCCTGATCGTCCGCCTGTCCTCGCGGTCAACTCAGCAGGTCGGCCATCCAGGACTCGATGGCCTCCGGTGTCCTCGGGAGGGCGCTGGACATCAGGCGGGCGCCGTCGGGGGTGATGACGAGGTCGTCTTCGATGCGGATGCCCAGGCCGCGGAGTTCCAGGGGGAGGGTCTCGTCGTCGGGTTGGAGGTAGAGGCCGGGTTCGACGGTGAGGACCATGCCCTCCTCCAGGGTGCCGTCGAGGTAGCGGTCGGCGCGGGCCTGGGCGCAGTCGTGGTAGTCGAGGCCGAGCATGTGGCCGCTGCCGCAGAGGGTGTAGCGGCGGTACAGGCCGTTGTCCTCGGCGAGGGCCTGGTCGGCGGGGATGCGCAGGACGCCCCAGTCGGCGAGGCCTTCGGCGATGACCCGCATCGCGGCGCGGTGGAAGTCGCGGAAGCGGGCGCCGGGGCGCAGGGCGGCGATGCCGGCGCTCTGGGCGGCGAGGACGAGGTCGTAGGCCTGGCGCTGGACGGGGGTGAAGGTGCCGCTCAGGGGCAGGGTGCGGGTGATGTCGGCGGAGTACAGGGTGTCGGTCTCGACGCCGGCGTCGAGGAGGAGCAGGGCGTCGGGGTCGAGGGCGCCGTCGTTGCGGATCCAGTGCAGGACGCAGGCGTGGGCGCCGGAGGCGGCGATGGTGGTGTAGGCGGTGCCGTTTCCCTCGGCGCGGGCGCGGAGGTCGAAGACGCCCTCGATCCAGCGTTCGCCGCGCGGGTGGCGCAGGGCGGCGGGCAGGGCGCGGACGACGTCCTCGAACCCCAGGACGGTGTGGTCGACGGCGAGTTGGAGCTGGTCGACCTCCCAGGTGTCCTTGACCAGGCGCAACTCCGAGAGGACGGCGGCCAGTTCGCGGTCGCGGAGGGCGTCGGCGCCGGTCCGCAGGGAGTCGACGAACGGGTCGGTGCCGGCCAGGACGCGGGTCGGCGGCTGCGGTCCGGTGAACAGCTTGGCGAGGTCGTCGAGGTGTTCGGTGCGCAGGCCGGTGAGCGCGGCGGCCTCGGCGAGGTCGGGGCGGCGGCCGACCCAGAACTCGCCGTAGCGGCGGTCGCGGTAGAACTCGGCGCCGTCGCGCGGGGAGCGGGGCCGCAGGTGGAGCACGGGTTCGTGTCCGGTGGGGCCGGCCGGTTCGAGGACGAGGACGTGGTCGGCCTGGTCCTCGCCGGTGAGGCCGGTGAGCCAGGCGTAGGCGCTGTGCGGGCGGAAGCGGTGGTCGAGGTCGTTGCAGCGGACCTTGAGCCGGCCGGCGGGGACGACCAGCCGCTCGCCGGGGAACGCGGCGGAGAGCCGGGCGTGCCGTCCGGGGAGGCGGTCGTGGCCGGGCGCGCGCCGGTCGGCGGGCAGCGGGCTGGGGGCCCACCGCGTGGCCATGAAGGCGTCGAGGGCGGGGGAGACGGGGAGGTCGTGGCTCCCCGTGTTGAGGTCGGTTTGACGGAGGGTCACCGGTGAACTCCTCGACGTGGCACGGGCGGTAGGGCGCCGGGCGGCAGGGAGCCGGACACAGCTCGGTAACGGGCGGCGCAGGCTCTTGTGCAGTGCAATTTCACATTACTATGTTACGGGTCACACAGCGGAGCGGCCAGACCCGGCCCCCACAGCGGAGTTGCAACATGACCAGGCGCACCCACGCCGCGCTCGCGGCAGCCCTCGCGGCGACCCTCACCCTCGGCCTCGGGGCCTGCACGAACGACAAGAGCGACAGCGGCGGTGACAGCCGGGCCGAGAGCACCAGGGCCCCCGGCGCCGCCTCCGGCTCGATCGTCGGCGGCACCCCGGTGAAGGGCGGCACCCTGACCGTCCTCTCGAACCAGGACTTCGCCCACCTCGACCCGGCCCGCAACTGGACCATGCCGAACATGGACTTCGGCATCCGGCTGCTCTACCGCACCCTGGTCACCTTCAAGGCGGAGCCGGGCGCCGCCGGCAGCGAGATCGTCCCCGACCTCGCCACCGACCTCGGCCGCTCCTCGGACGGCGGGAAGACCTGGAGCTTCACCCTCAAGGAGGGCGTCAAGTACGAGGACGGGACGCCGATCAGGTCCGCCGACATCAAGTACAACGTCGAGCGCTCCTTCGCCCCGGACCTCACCGGCGGCCCCGACTACGCGCAGCAGTACCTGGCCGGCGGCGAGAACTACAAGGGCCCGCTGAACGGCGAGCACCTGGCGAGCATCGAGACCCCGGACGACCGGACCGTCGTCTTCCACCTCAAGCGCCCGGTGGCCGAGTTCTCCTACACCGCGACCCTGCCGACGTTCGCGCCCGTGCCGCAGGCCCAGGACAAGGGCACGCAGTACGACCTGCGCCCGTTCTCCTCCGGCCCGTACAAGATCGAGACCTACGACCGCGGCAAGCAGCTGACACTCGTCCGCAACACCGGCTGGGACCCGGCCACCGACCCGGTCCGCAAGGCCTACCCCGACAAGATCGTGGTCGTCCAGGGCCTCAAGGGCGGGCAGGTCGACGACCGGATCATCGCGAGCGAGGGCGCCGACGCCTCGGCGGTCGAGTGGATGAACCTGCGCCCGGAGTCGGTCGCGAAGGTGCTGCCCAAGCCGGACGTGAAGTCCCGGCTGATCGCCGAGCAGCAGGGCTGCACCGACATGCTCTACCCCAACACCTCCAAGGCGCCGTTCGACGACCCGAAGGTGCGCGAGGCGCTGATGTACGCGGTGGACCGGGACGCCCAGGTCACCGCGAACGGCGGCCCGGCGATGGGCGACGTGGCCACCGCCTACCTGCCGCCCGCGATGACCGGCGGCACCAAGGTGGACACGCTGAAGATCGCCCCGACCGGCGACCCGGAGAAGGCCAAGCAGCTGCTCAAGGACGCGGGCAAGACCGACCTCAAGGTCTCGCTGACCGTCTCCTCCGGCGACAAGACCCGGGCCGAGGCGCTCCAGCAGTCGCTGGCCAAGGCCGGGATCCAGGTCACCATCACCACCGCCGACCCGTCCGTCTACTACGACACCATCGGTGACACCAAGAACGCGCCCGACCTCGCCATCCTCGGCTGGTGCCCGGACTACCCGTCCGGCGCGACCTTCCTGCCCATGGTCTTCGACGGCCGCACCATCAAGGAGAAGGGCAACCAGGGCAACGTCGAGCAGTTCCGCGACCAGGCCACCTCGGACCGGATCGACCAGATCAGCGCGATGACCGACGTCGCCGAGGCCAACAAGGCCTGGCTCCAGCTGGGCGACGACCTGATGAAGAAGGCGCCGACCGTGCCGATGCTCTGGCAGCGCCGCCCGCTGCTGGCCGGGACGAACGTGGCCGGCGCCTTCGGGCACCCGGTGTGGACCGGTCAGTGGGACTTCGCCACGATCGGCCTCAAGGACCCCGCCAAGAGCCAGGGCTGAGGGATCGTCCGATGACTGCCACCACTGAGCCCGCCGCCACCGAGCCCGCCACCGCGCGGGCGGGGGCGGCGGGCCCCGCGAAGGCCGCCGGGCGCGGGCCCTGGCGGCTCGTCCGGGACCGGCTGTGGGCCCGCGGTTCGGCCCGGTTCGGCCTGGTCACCGTCGCCGTCCTGGTGCTGCTCGCCGCACTGGCCGGCCCGCTGAGCGCGCTCGGCGGCTGGTCCCCCGACGAGTTCGACAAGCGCGCGATCGACCCGTACCTCGGCGGCCAGCCGGTCGGGGACTTCGGCGGGATCGGCACCCGGCACTGGCTCGGAGTCGAACCGTCGACCGGGCGCGACCTGCTCGCCCGGGTCCTGCACGGCGGCCAGGTCTCGCTGCTGATCGCCTTCACCGCCACCGCCGTGGTCGTGGCCACCGGCACCCTGGCCGGGATCGCCGCCGGCTACTTCGGCGGCCGGACGGACTCGGTGCTCTCCCGGCTGATGGACCTCACGATGTCCTTCCCGTCCCTGATCTTCATGATCGCGATGATGTCGGTGGCCAAGGACGTCAACCGGATCCTGCTGATCACCCTGGTCATCGGCCTGTTCACCTGGCCCGGCATCGCCCGGGTGGTCCGCGGCCAGACGCTCTCGCTCAAGCACCGCGAGTACGTCGAGGCGGCCAAGGTCGGCGGCGCCCGCCCCTGGCGGATCCTCACCCGCGAGATCCTGCCCAACGTCTCCGGCCCGGTCATCGCCTACACGACGCTGCTCGTCCCCGGCATGATCGCGACCGAGGCCGCGCTCAGCTACCTCGGCGTCGGCGTGCGCCCGCCGACCCCCTCCTGGGGCCAGATGATCGCCGAGAGCATCAACTTCTACGAGACCGACCCGACGTACTTCCTGATCCCGACGGCCTTCCTGTTCCTCGCCGTGCTCGCCTTCACCCTGCTCGGCGACGCGCTGCGCGACATCCTGGACCCCCGGGGAGGCCGGTCGTGATCCTCTACCTCGGCCGCCGGCTGCTCGGCGCGGCCGGCATCCTGCTCGCCATCACCGCCATCACCTTCACCATCTTCTACCTGCTGCCCAGCGACCCGGCCGCGGCGGCCTGCGGCAAGACCTGCAGCCCCGAGCGGCTCGCCGACGTCAAGGCCGCGATGGGCCTGGACCGGCCGGTCTGGGAGCAGTTCGCCGGCTACCTGACCGGCATCTTCGCCGGCCGCGACTACGGCAGCGGCCCCAGCGCCGTGCACTGCGGCTTCCCGTGCCTCGGCTACTCCTACGAGTACTCGCTGCCGGTCTGGGACCTGCTCACCGACCGGCTGCCGGTCTCCGTCTCGCTGGCGCTCGGCGCGGCCGTGCTCTGGCTGGCCCTCGGCCTCGGCACGGGCGTCACCTCGGCGCTGCGCAAGGACACGGCCGTCGACCGCACGCTGATGGTGTTCTCGGTCGGCGCCGCGTCGCTGCCGGTCTACTTCACCTCGATCATGCTGATCTGGGGTGTCGTCAGGACGGCCGGGCTGCTGCCCTACCCGGCGTACCACAAGTTCACCGACGGCCCGGTGTCGTGGGCCTCCAACCTGCTCCTGCCGTGGATCGCGCTCGCCCTGCTGTACGCGGCCATGTACGCCCGGCAGAGCCGCAACTCGATGATCGAGGCGATGGCGGAACCGTACATCCGCACCGCCCGCGCCAAGGGGCTACCGGGACGCACCGTCACCGTCAAGCACGGGCTGCGCTCCGGGATGACGCCGATCCTGACCATCTTCGGCATGGACCTCGGCGGGCTGCTGGCCGGCGCCGTCATCACCGAGTCCATCTTCGGACTGCCCGGCGTCGGACGGCTCTTCTACGACGCGCTGGTCCGCTCCGACCAGCCGGTCATCCTCGGCGTCACCCTGCTCGCGGCCTCCTTCATCGTCGCGGCGAACCTGCTGGTCGACCTGCTCTACGCGTTCGTCGACCCGAGAGTGAGGTACTGATGGCCGCTCTTCTGGAAGTCGACGACCTCGGGGTCTCGTTCGACACCCCGCGCGGCACCGTCCGGGCCGTCGACGGCATCTCCTTCACCGTCGACGCCGGGCGCACGCTCGGCCTGGTCGGCGAGTCCGGCAGCGGCAAGTCCGTCACCTCGCTCGCCGTCATGGGCCTGCACCGCGGCGCCGCCGTCACCGGCTCGATCCGGCTGGAGGGGAGGGAGCTGAACGGGCTCGGCGAACGGGAGCTGGGCACCGTCCGGGGCCGGCGGATCGCGATGATCTTCCAGGACCCGCTGTCCAGCCTGCACCCCTTCTACACCGTCGGCGAGCAGATCGCCGAGCACTACCGGGTGCACTTCCGGGCGGGCCGCCGGGCCGGCCGGCAGCGCGCCGTCGAGATGCTCGCCGAGGTCGGCATCCCCGAACCGGCTCGCCGCGTCGACGAGTACCCGCACCAGTTCTCCGGCGGCATGCGCCAGCGCGTCATGATCGCCATGGCGCTCGCCTGCGAACCCGACCTGCTGATCGCCGACGAGCCCACCACCGCGCTCGACGTCACCGTGCAGGCGCAGATCCTCGACCTGATCGCCCGGATCCAGCAGGAGCGCGGCCTCGGCGTCGTCATGATCACCCACGACCTCGGCGTCGTCGCCCGGGTCGCCCACGAGGTGCTCGTCATGTACGGCGGACGGGCCGCCGAACAGGCCCCGGTGGACCGGCTGTTCGGCGCCCCCGCGCACCCCTACACCCGCGGCCTGCTCGACTCGCTGCCCCGCCTCGACGACACCGACGACGCCCCGCTGCGGGCCATCCCCGGCAGCCCGCCGTCGCTGATCACCCCCGCCCCCGGCTGCTCCTTCGCACCGCGCTGCGCCCGCACCACCGCCGCGACCGTCGAGGAGCACGCCCGCTGCCTGGCCGAGCGCCCCGAATTCGGCCCGCTCGGCCCCGGCCACCAGGCCGCCTGCCACCTGCCGCTGGTGCCGGAAGGGGTCCTGTGATGGCTCGATCGACGGGTGAAACCCTGCTCTCCGTACGGGACCTGGTGAAGACCTTCCCGGGGCGCCGCAGTCGCACCGGGCGTCCGGGCGCGCCGATCCGGGCCGTCGACGGGGTGTCCTTCGACGTCGGCCGGGGCGAGACCCTGGGCCTGGTCGGCGAGTCCGGCTGCGGCAAGTCCACCACCGGGCGGATGATCGTCCGGCTGCTCGACCCGACCGCCGGCACCGTCACCTTCGACGGCACCGAGATCGGCGGCCTGTCCCAGTCCCGACTGCGCCCGCACCGGCGGCACTTGCAGATGGTCTTCCAGGACCCGTACTCCTCGCTCAACCCCCGGCAGACGGTGGCCCGGATCATCTCCGAGCCGCTGCTGGTCCAGGGGTCGGGCGCAGCCGAGGCGCGGAAGCGGGCCGGCGAGCTGATGGAGCTGGTCGGGCTGATCCCCGAGCACCTCGACCGCTACCCGCACGAGTTCTCCGGCGGCCAGGCGCAGCGCATCGGCATCGCCCGGTCGCTGGCCACCTCACCGAAGCTGGTGATCGCCGACGAGCCGGTGTCCGCGCTCGACGTGTCGATCCAGGCGCAGGTCGTCAACCTGATGGAGGAGTTGCAGCGCGAGCTGGGCCTCGCCTACGTGTTCATCGCGCACGACCTCTCGGTGGTCAAGCGGGTCTGCGACCGCGTCGCGGTGATGTACCTGGGCCGGATCGTCGAGATCGGCGACAAGGCCGAGGTGTACGGCAACCCGGCGCACCCGTACACGAAGGCGCTGCTGTCGGCCGTGCCGCTGCCCGATCCGGCGGCGGAGCGGGCGCGCGAGCGGATCGTCCTGGCGGGCGACCCGCCGAGCCCGGCGAACCCGCCGTCCGGCTGCACGTTCCACCCGCGCTGCCCGAAGGCGCAGGAGGTGTGCCGCACGGAGCGGCCGCTGCTGAAGCTCGCCGGTCCGGGCGGCCGGGAGGCGGCCTGCCACTTCCCGGAGGCCTGACCGGCCCCAGACCCCCGGTCGGGCGCGGTGGGGAACCACACGAGGACCGCGCCCGACCGGGTTCCAGCCGTTCGTTCACCCGGTCATTCGGTCAGGGGCGGCAGCCGGCGCGGGCCCGGCCCCTCGGCGGCCAGTTCGTCGCCGGGGTTGAGCACCCGGCAGCGGCGCAGCGACACGCAGCCGCAGCCGATGCAGCCGGTCAGCTCCGACTCCAGCCGTTCCAGCTCGGCGCGCCGGGCGCGCAGGTGCTCGGCCCACCTGGCCGAGATGCGTTCCCAGTCGCGCTTGCCGGGCATCCGGTCCTCGGGCAGCGCGGCGAAGACCTCGGCCACCTCGGCCAGCGGGATGCCCAGCCGCTTGGCGACCAGGACGAGGGAGAGCCGGCGCAGCACGTGCCGGCGGTAGCGGCGCTGGTTGCCGGTGGTGCGTTCGGAGGAGATCAGGCCCTGCTCCTCGTAGAAGCGCACCGCCGAGGTGGCGATCCCGGCCCGCCGGGCCACCTCCCCGACGCTCAGCAGATCGACCGGTCCGGTGTCCACGGCGGCCCTCCGGGTGCTCGTTGACTTCAAGTCCTCTTGAAGATCCAGCGTACCGGACGTGATCGAACCGGTCGCGGAGCAGCGTGCCGCGGACCGTGCCGATCAGGGAGGTTGCGCATCGGAACGGTTGCCGTCCGGGCCCCCGGCGGGCCGGCGTGAACTGCTTCCCGGGCTTTCCCGAGCCGTCAGCCGGTGGTGTACTCCACGGCCGTGGTGACCACCGCGAGCACGCCGTACACCGTCGCGAGCGTGGTCCGGCCGGTGGCGTACAGGGCCAGCGCGCCGGCACCGAGGACCACCAGCTTGAGGACGATCTCGGCGGCGAGCGGCAGCCGGAACTTCGGACCGCCCGCGGCCAGGAACAGGCCCCAGACGGTCGCCGCCAGGGCGGGCGCGCCGATCCCGAGGAGCAGCCTGGTGCCCAGGGCGGCGCCGGTCTTGAAGCCCCAGTAGCAGAGCGCCGCGAGCAGCGCGAGCTCCAGCCCGAAGGCGACTCCGCCGTTGACCGCGGTCAGCGGCGTCCACTGGCGCTGGTTGACCGGGCCCGGTCTCCGGATCTTCATCTCGTCCACTCTCCCCGTTTCGCCGTCCGGCACGACCGGCGCCCAAACCGGGTGCCGGTCATGCCGGAGTGTGGCAGCACGGCCGGGCCAACTCAATGGATCACGCTCAATGGATCACGCTCAATGGATCACGCCGCGGATCACCCCAAGGTCTCCCGGAGGAAGACGAGTTCGGCCTGGGTGACCTGCTCGCCCACGCCGCCGGGCGTCATGTGCGTGACGCCGGGCAGCGGCAGGACGCGGTGCGGGCGGCCGGCCCTGGTCAGCGCGCGGGAGAGCCGCAGGGTGTGCGAGGGGTGGACGTTGTCGTCGGCCAGCCCGTGGACCAGCAGCAGCGGGCGGGTCAGCGCGGGGGCGTCGCCGATCAGGCAGTCGTCGGCGTAGCCCTCCGGGTTGTCCTGCGGCAGGCCGAGGTAGCGCTCGGTGTACGCGGTGTCGTACTCCCGGAAGTCGGTGGGCGGGGCGCCCGCGGCGGCGGCGTGGAAGACGTCGGGGCGGCGCAGGACGGCGAGTGCGGCGAAGTACCCGCCGTACGACCAGCCGCGCACGCCGACCCGGCCGAGGTCGAGGTCGGGGTGGCGCTCGGCGAGGGCGTGCAGCGCGGCCACCTGGTCGTCGAGCGCCACCTGGGAGAAGCGGCGGAAGATCGCCCGGGTGAAGGCGGGGGAGACGAACGGGGTGCCCCGGTTGTCGGTGGTGACGACGGCGAAGCCCTGGTCGGCCCACCACTGGCGGAGCTGCCAGCGGCGCGGCTCGCTCGCGACGGCCTGGAAGCCGGGGCCGCCGTAGACGTCGAGGAGGACGGGCAGCCGGCGGCCGGGGACGTGGTCGCGCGGGTACACCACGGCGGTGGGCAGGGCGAGTTCGGTGACGCGCGCGAAGTGCGGGCGGACGCGGAACGGGAGGGCCGCGCTCAGGTCGGCGAGCGGGAGCTCGCGGCCGTCGGGCCGGCGCAGCGTGCGGCGGACGCCGTCGGGGGTGGCGGAGGTGAGCAGCAGGGTGCCGGCGGCGGCGAGGGCGGAGTGGACGCCGGGGCCGTCGCTGAGCCGCTCGGGCGGGCCGCCGTCGGGGTCGACGAGGTGGACGTGCTGGTCGGCCGGGTCGCCGTCGGTGGTCTCGCAGAGCAGCCGGCCGTGCAGCGTGCCGGTCACCCGGCGGACCTGGAGGCCGGTGGTGTCGAGCGGCTTGCCGTCGAGGGCGAGGCCGCGGGCGTCCGGGGTGTCGTGGGCGGTGAGGAGACGGCCGCCGGGGAGCCGGGCCGGGGTGCCGGGCAGGTCGTCGACCCAGAACTCGTCGGTGGTGCGCGAGAGTTCGCGGGTCTCGCCGGTGGCCGGGTCGGCGGTGAGCAGCAGGACGTTCTGCTGGAGCCGGTCGGCGACGGTCAGCAGGAGCTCGTCGTCCGAGGCCCAGGAGGCGTCGCAGACGTACGGGAATGCGGCGGCGTCCCAGCGGAGCCGGACGCGACTGCGGTCGGCCTCCCGGGTGCCGAGGACCCACAGCTGGACGTCGGCGTTCGGGCCGCCTGCCTGTGGGTAGGCGAAGTCCTCGGCGGGCAGGCCCGGTTGGGCGGGGTCGGCGAAGTACCGCCGGGGCAGGGCGGATTCGTCCACCCGGGCGGCGAGCAGGGCGCCGCCGTCCGGGCGCCACCAGTGGCCGCGGTGGCGGCCGAGTTCCTCGGCGGCGGCGAACTCGGCGACGCCCCAGCGGGCGCCGTCGGCGGGGGAGAGGGGAGTGAGGTCCGGGTGGACGTACAGGGCGTCGTCGGCGACGTACGCGACGCGTTCGCCGGTGGCGTCCGGGCGGGGGTCGAACGCGGGCCATGCGGTGGGGAGTTCGGTGCCCACGCCGGTGGCGGTGTCGACGCGGAAGAGCCGGCCGTCGAGGGTGAACACGGCGACGGCGAGGTCGGCGGTGGCCGCGTACGTGCCGATGCCGGGGGCGGCCAGCCTGGTCCGTTCGCGCAGCCGGCGCTCGACGGCGGGCAGGTCGTCGCGGTGGCCGGTGCGGCCGGGGGCGAGGGCGGCGGGATCGGCGACGAGGCGCTCGGTGCCGAGCGGGGTGCCGGCCGCGGTGCCGGCCGCGGCGCCGGACCCGGTGTCGAGTGTGGTGTCGAGCAGGTGGAGGCGCTCGACCGGGTCGTCCGGACCGGTCGAGCGGAGCAGCAGCAGCCGGGTGCCGTCCTCGCTGAGCGTGGTCGCGCGCGGGGCACCGAAGGTGAACCGGCCGGTTCGGGCGCTGAGGGTGAGGAAGGGGTCCGTGATGGTCATCGCCCGATGGTGGCCGGACGGCGCCTTGCCGGACCAGGGGTACGTCATGTGAAATGTCACACAACACCAGCAGGAGGAGAGTGCCGTGACCGAGGACCTGCCGACCGTCGAACCCCCCGAGCCCCTGGACGGGACCGACGGGCTGTTCGGCCTCTCGACGGATGCCGCGCACCTGAACCACGGCTCGTACGGTGCGGTGCCCCTGCCCGTCCAGCGGGTGCAGGACCGGCTGCGCACCGAGCACGAGCTCGACCCGGACGACTTCTTCGCCGACCTGCCCGCCCGGATCGGCGCCGCCCGCCGCCGGATCGCCGCCGAGCTGGGCGCCGACCCCGACCGCCTCGCGCTGGTCACCAACGTCACCGAGGCGGTCGCGATCGCGCTGGACACCGTCCCGCTCGCGCCCGGCGACCGCGTCCTCGTCACCGACCACGGCTACGGCGCCGTCACCAGGGCGGCTGCCCGGCGGGCCGCCGAGGCCGGCGCCGAGCTCGTCACCGCCGAGCTGCCCCTCGACGCCCCGGACGAGCACGCCGTCCGGGAGGCGGTGCTGGCGGCCGTCGACGGGCGCACCCGCCTCGCCGTCCTCGACCTGGTCACCTCGCCCACCGCCCGCGTCGTGGCCGGCCCCGAGCTGCTCGCCGAGCTGCGCCGGCGCGGCGTGACCACCGTCGTGGACGGCGCCCACGCGCCCGGCATGCTGCCCGCGCCGGTCGACGGAGCCGCCGACTTCTGGTGCGGCAACCTGCACAAGTGGGCCTTCGCCCCGCGCGCCACCGCCGTCCTCTCAGTCCGCCCGGAGTGGACGGACCGGGTGCGCCCGCTCGCCCTCTCGTGGGAGCACGACCGGGGCTTCCCGGCCAACGTCGAGTGGCGCGGCACCTGCGACTACACGCCCTGGCTGGCCGCCCCGGCCGGGTTCGACCTGCTGCGGGAACTCGGCACCGGGCGCGTCGCCGCGCACAACGCCGGGCTCGCCGCGTACGGCCTGCGGGTGCTCGCCGAGCGGGCCGGGCTGACGCCGCTGCCCGCGCCACCCTGGGCGTGGATGCGCACCGTCCGGTTGCCCGCCGGGTGGGCCGAGACCGAACCCGACGCGCGGGCGGTGATGGCGGCGGTGCGGGAGCGCCTCGCGACCCGGGTCGCCGTCCGCCCGTGGGCCGGCGGCGGGGTGCTGCGGGTGAGCGCGCAGGTGTACAACCGGCCGCACGAGTACGAGCGGCTGGCGGACGGGCTGGCCGAGCTGCTCAAGGGCTGACGCTGCTCAAGGGCGGAGCCGTCCGGGGCCCGAGTCATTCGGCGCTCGCGCGCAGCTCGGCGAGGAGCAGGTTCTGGTCGGCGAGCAGCCCGGTGAGGATCCGCCGGGCCGAGCGGAGCAGGTCGGCGACGTCGCCCCCGGCGAGCGCGTACACCACCGTGCTGCCCTCCCGGGTCGCGGTGACGATGCCGGACCGGCGCAGTACGGCGAGCTGCTGCGACAGGCTGGAGGGTTCGACCTCCAGCGCCGCGAGCAGGTCGCGCACGGGCGTCGGTCCGGCCTGGAGGAGTTCGAGGACCCGGATCCGCACGGGGTGGCCGAGCATCCGGAAGAACTCGGCCTTGGCCTGGTAGAGGGCTACCGGCACGAGATCCCCCCTTCCCTGGTGTCGGTGCGCTCAGATCTCCAGGGCGAGTTCGATCCGCTTGAGCTGGTGGCGGGCCATCGCGAGGTTGGAGCGGTTGCGGTTGAGCGCGAGGAAGAGGAACAGCCCGCGGCCGGTGGGCGTCGTGATCGGCCGGACCATGTGGTACTGGTTCGTGAGGCTGATCAGGATGTCCTCGATCTCGTTGTCGTGCAGGTTGAGCATCTCCATCGCCCGCATCTTGGCGCGGACGACGTCGGTGTTCCCGGCGGCGGCGACGTTGAGGTCCAGCTCGCCGCCGTCGCCGAGGCTGCCGAGCGCCATGCCGCTGCCGTAGTCGACGAGGGCCACGCCGATCGCCCCGTCGATCGACATCGCGTCCTTGAGGGACGTCTCCAGGTTCGCCATCTCGGTGTCCTCCCGTGTGTCCGGCCGTCTCCCCGGCCGCGGATCCGGCCGTGCGTCCGGTGCGTGTGTTCGGTGCGGTCGAAGGTAGGGAGGACGGGCCGCTCTCCACCGGGATTGACCGGAGTCGTCCGAAGCTGGCCCGGATCAGATCACTTGAAGACATTTGCAACTATGGATCTGAGGGAGAACTGATCCGGTCCCGGAAAAAACGGTGCTATCGATGTCAGTCCACCCGGGTAACCTCTCGCTGAGATGCGAGATCACACCAACCCCACCCGGACGGCGATGAACACCCCTGAGCCCGAGCCCCACGACGACCGGGAGCTCAGCCCCGCCGAGGCGTACGCGGCCAGCCGTCGCCGGGCCGTGGAGCAGGCGACGGCCCTCCACGGCTTCCAGCAGCTGTACGACTTCCCGCTGGACGACTTCCAGGTCGAGGCCTGCCGGGCCCTGGAGGCGGGCGAGGGCGTCCTCGTCGCCGCCCCCACGGGCTCCGGGAAGACGATCGTCGGCGAGTTCGCCGTGCACCTGGCCCTGGCCGGCGGCCGCAAGTGCTTCTACACGACGCCGATCAAGGCGCTCTCCAACCAGAAGTACGGCGACCTGGTCAAGCGCTACGGCGCCGCCAAGGTCGGCCTGCTCACCGGCGACAACAGCGTCAACGGCGACGCCCCCGTGGTGGTCATGACCACCGAGGTGCTGCGCAACATGCTCTACGCGGGCTCCAGCACCCTCGACGGCCTCGGCTACGTCGTCATGGACGAGGTCCACTACCTCGCCGACCGCTTCCGCGGCGCCGTCTGGGAGGAGGTCATCATCCACCTCCCCGAGTCGGTCACCCTCGTCTCGCTCTCCGCGACCGTCTCCAACGCCGAGGAGTTCGGCGACTGGCTGGACACCGTCCGCGGCGGCACCCGGGTGATCGTCTCCGAGCACCGGCCGGTCCCGCTGTGGCAGCACGTGATGGCCGGCAACCGGATGTACGACCTGTTCGCCAGCCCGGACCGCGACGGGCGCCCCAAGCACAGCCTCAAGAACCCCGGCAAGGCGGTCAACCCCGAGCTCGTCCGGCTCGCCCGCTCGGAGCTCGACCGCAATCCGCGCGACCGCTTCGGCCGCGGCCGGGGCCGCTCCATGCCCAACGGCCGCCCCGGCCGGGTCTGGACGCCGGGCCGCGTCGACGTCATCGACCGGCTCGACGCCGAGGGCCTGCTGCCCGCGATCACCTTCATCTTCAGCCGGGCCGGCTGCGAGGCCGCCGTCCAGCAGTGCCTCAGCTCCGGGCTGCGGCTCAACAAGGACTCCGACCGAGCCCTGGTGCGATCCATCGTCGAGGAGCGCTGCGCCGACATCCCCGACGAGGACCTGCACGTCCTCGGCTACTTCGAGTGGCTGGACGGGCTGGAGCGCGGCATCGCCGCCCACCACGCCGGGATGCTGCCCCGGTTCAAGGAGGTCGTCGAGGAGCTGTTCGTGAAGGGCCTGGTCAAGGCCGTCTTCGCGACCGAGACCCTCGCGCTCGGCATCAACATGCCCGCCCGCTCGGTGGTCATGGAGAAGCTCGTCAAGTGGAACGGCGAGACCCACGCCGACATCACCCCCGGCGAGTACACCCAGCTCACCGGCCGCGCCGGGCGCCGCGGCATCGACGTCGAGGGCCACGCCGTCGTGCTCTGGCAGCGCGGCCTCGACCCGGAGGCGCTCGCCGGCCTGGCCGGCACCCGCACCTACCCGCTCAAGTCCTCGTTCCGGCCGTCCTACAACATGGCCGTCAACCTGGTCTCCCAGTTCGGCCGGCACCGCTCGCGCGAGCTGCTGGAGACGTCCTTCGCGCAGTTCCAGGCGGACCGCTCGGTCGTCGGCATCGCCCGCCAGGTGCAGCGCAACGAGGAGGGGCTGGACGGCTACCGCGCGTCGATGACCTGCCACCTCGGCGACTTCGACGAGTACATGGAGCTGCGTCGCAGCCTCAAGGACCGCGAGAACGAGCTCGCCCGCGAGGGCACCAGCCAGCGCCGCGCCGCCGCCGCCGAGTCCATCGAGCAGCTCAAGCCGGGCGACGTCATCCACGTGCCCACCGGCAAGTTCGCCGGCCTCGCCCTGGTCCTCGACCCGGGCCTGCCGCCGGTCGACCGCTCCGGCCGCGGCGGGTCGCGCCACCCGGACTTCCAGGACGGGCCGCGCCCGGTCGTGCTCACCGCCGAGCGGCAGGTCAAGCGGCTCGCCATGATCGACTTCCCGCACCCGGTCGTCGCGATCGAGCGGGTGCGCATCCCCAAGTCCTTCAACCCCCGCAGCCCGCAGTCCCGGCGCGACCTCGCCTCCGCGCTGCGCACCAAGGCCGGCCACCTGGAGCCCGAGCGCTTCCGGCGCGGGCGCGCCGCCGCCGCGGACGACCCCGAGATCACCCGGCTGCGCACCGTCCTGCGCCAGCACCCCTGCCACGGCTGCGACGAGCGCGAGGACCACGCGCGCTGGGCCGAGCGCTACCACCGGCTGCACCGCGACACCGAGCTGCTGGAGCGCAAGATGCGCTCCCGCACGCACACCATCGCCCGCACCTTCGACCGCGTCTGCGCGCTGCTCACCGACCTCGGGTACCTGAGCGGCGACACCGTCACCGACGACGGCAAGCGGCTCGGCCGGCTCTACGGCGAGCTCGACCTGCTCGCCTCCGAGTGCATCCGCGAGGGCGTCTGGAGCGGCCTGGCCGCCGCCGAACTCGCCGCCTGCGCCTCGGCGCTGGTGTACGAGTCGCGCCAGGCCGACGACGCCGGCGCCCCCCGGGTGCCGGAGGGCGCGGCCAAGGAGGCGCTCGGCAAGATGGTCCGCATCTGGGGCCACCTCGACGCCCTGGAGGAGCAGCACCGGATCAACACCGCCGAGGGCGTCGGCCAGCGCGAACCCGACCTGGGCTTCGCCTGGGTCGCCTACCGCTGGGCGCTCGGCCACAACCTCGACCAGGTGCTGCGCGACGCCGACATGCCGGCCGGCGACTTCGTCCGCTGGACCAAGCAGCTGATCGACGTCCTCGGCCAGATCCAGGACGCCGCCGGCGAGGACGCCGACCTGCGCAAGACCGCCCGCAAGGCCGTCGACGGCCTCCGCCGCGGCATCATCGCCTACTCCTCGGTGGGCTGAGGTCCCGCAAGGCGCCGAACAGGAAAGCCGCACGGGCTCCGGCCCGTGCGGCTTTCCCATGTCCGGGACCCGGCGGTTCAGCGGGTCGTGGCGAGGGCTTCCAGGAGGCGGTCCAGGGAGGTGCCGAGGCCCCAGCGGGTGGAGAGTTCTTCGAGGGTCATGGGGTCGAGGGGCTCGTGGGGGCGGACCGGGTCGAAGAGGGGGAGGGGGGCGTCGTCGGCCACGCGGACGACCTTCGGGGCGACATCGAGGTAGGCCGCGCCCTCGACGATGTTGCGGCGGCGGGCGGGGGTGAGCCTGGAGGCGACGTCGAGGGCGGCGGCGCGGATGGCGGGGAGGTCGCCGTACTCGTTGATGAGCTGGGCGGCGGTCTTCTCGCCGATGCCCTTGACGCCCGGCAGGCCGTCGGACGGGTCGCCGCGCAGGGCGGCCATGTCGGCGTACTGGGCGCCGCGCACGCCGTACTTCTCCAGGAGCAGCGCGTCGTCCGTCACCTGCAGGTTGCCCATGCCCTTGACGGGGTAGAGGACGGTGATCTCGCGGGCGTCGTCGACGAGTTGGAACAGGTCGCGGTCGCCGGTGACGATCTGCACCGGGCCGGTGGCCCGGGCGGTGAGGGTGCCGATGACGTCGTCCGCCTCGTAGCCGGGGGAGCCGACGCGGGCGATGCCGAGCGCGTCCAGCACCTGCTCGATCACCGGGACCTGCGGGGCGAGGGTGTCGGGCACCTCCTCCTCGCCGTCCTCGGCGGCCTCGGCGACGCGGTGGGTCTTGTACGAGGGCACGAGGTCCACCCGCCACTGCGGGCGCCAGTCGGCGTCCATGCAGGCGACCAGCTGGTCGGGGCGGTGGTCGTGGACCAGCCGGGCGATGAAGTCCAGCAGGCCGCGGACGGCGTTGACCGGCTCACCCTGCGGCGAGCGCAGGGTGTCCGGTACGCCGAAGTAGGCCCGGAAGTACAGGCTGGCGGAGTCGAGCAGCATCAGTCGCGGTGCGGTCACGCCTCAGATCATGCCGTACGGGGCCGACGGACCGCCGGTTCCGGCGGTACGCCGGTCGTCAGTGCTCGTGCGGTCCGGCGCGGTGCACCGGGCCGTGCGCGTCGGCGCAGTGCTCGGCGGACCGGTCGCCCGGGGTGGCGATCTGCAGCAGCGCGCCCGCCTCGTCCTCGCCGACGTGGTCGACCTGGAGCGTGCTGTGGGTGATCCCGTACTCGCCGGCGAGCCGGCGTTGGAGCTCGCGCCGCACGGCGTGGCAGTCCCCGCCGGGGGTGACCAGGATGTGCGCGGACAGGGCGGGCTGGCCGGAGGTGATCTCCCAGATGTGCAGGTCGTGGATCTCCTCGACCAGCGGCTCGGTGACCAGCCGGTCGGCGACGGCGTCCGGGTCGATGCCGGCCGGGGCGGCCTCCAGGAAGATCCGTCCGGAGTCCCGGACCAGGCTGATGCCCGCCTTGAGCATCAGGACGACGACGATCAGCGAGGCGATCGCGTCGGCCCGGGCGAAGCCGGTGGTCAGGACGACGAGGCCGGCGACGGCGGTGGCGATGAACGCGTACAGGTCGGTGAGGACGTGCTGGAAGGCGCCCTCGACGTTGAGCGAGCTGCGGTTGGCCTTCGACATGCACCAGGCGGCCGCGAGGTTGACGACGATGCCGATCAGCGCGGTGACCAGGACCAGCGAGCCGGTGACGGCCGGGGGTTCGATCAGCCGGGTGACCGCCTCGTAGCCCAGCCACGCGGACAGGACCAGCAGGGTGACGCCGTTGGCCTGCGCGGAGAGGATCTCGGCGCGCTTGAGCCCGTAGGTGTAGCCGCCGCGGGCCGGGCGGGCGGCGAGCCGCATCGCGATCAGCGCGAGGACGATCGAGGCGGCGTCGGTGAGCATGTGCGCGGCGTCGGAGATCAGGGCCAGCGACTGCGCGGCGAAGCCGACCACGACCTCGCCGGCCATGAAGACGACGATCAGGGCGAGGGCGCTGACCAGCCATCGGCGGTCGGCGTCGGCGGAGACGCCGTGCGAATGGCCGCCGTGCCCGTGGCCGTGCGCGTGCCCGCCGTGGCCGTGTCCGCGGCCGCCGTGGTCGTGGTCATGCGCATGATCATCGTGGGGGTGCTCGTGCCCGGCCATCGAAGTCCTCTCTGGACGCACGGGTGGGAAGGGGGCGCGGCGCGATCGCCCCGCACCGGAAGTGAACCGCAGAATCGACAAAGATCCAAAGGCTGTACTGGTGACCGTTGTCGTTCCCGTTGGACCCTCCCCCGAACGGCCTTCGCATTGCCCGTGGCATAGGCCTTGGTCAATCCGAGTGGGCATGTCACTCGGCCGAGTGAACGCGGCTTGCACCCCGCCGCGCGGGTCCGCGACGATCATGCCCCGTGAAGATCGCTACCGCGGGGCCCGTTCGCTGGCTCGTCGAACTCGAAGCAACCGCAGAGGAATTGATGAATCGCCATCTCTCCTCGGCGCGCGAGTGGTTCCCGCACCAGTACGTCCCGTGGAGCCTCGGCCGGGACTTCGACGGCCCGCTCGGCGGGGAGCCCTGGCACCCCGAGCAGTCCGCGATCGGCCCCGCCGTGCGCTCGGCCCTCGTCGTCAACCTCCTCACCGAGGACAACCTGCCCGGCTACCACTGGATCATCGGCGACCGGACCACCAGGGACGGCGCCTGGGGCGCGTGGCTGCACCAGTGGACGGCCGAGGAGGACCGCCACGCCGCCGCACTCCGCGCCTACCTGCACGCCACCCGCGCCGTCGACCCGGTCGCCCTGGAGCGCGCCCGGATGGCGCACCTGCGCACCGGCACCCTCCCGGAGCCCGAGGGCGCGCTCGGCCTGATCGCGTACGCCGCCGTCCAGGAGCTCGCCACCCGGGTGAGCCACCGCAACACCGGCCGGCTCAGCGGCGACCCGGTGTGCGACCGGCTGCTCGCCCGCATCGCCCAGGACGAGAACCTGCACATGGTCTTCTACCGCGAGCTCCTGCGCGCCGCCGCCGAACTCGACGCCGACCGGGTGCTCGTCACGCTCGACGAGACGATCCGCGGCTTCGCGATGCCCGGCCAGGGCATGCCGGGCTTCGGCCGGATGGCCGCCGAGATCGCCGTCGCCGGCGTGTACGACCCGCGGGTGCACCACGACGAGGTGCTCGTCCCGCTGCTGCGCGCGCTCAAGGTCCTCGACCGGGGCGGGCTCGGCCCCGCCGGCGAGCAGGCCCGCGAGCGCATCGCCGAGCACCTCGAAGGCCTCGACGCCCGGGCCGCCCGCTTCGTCGAGCGCCGCGCCCAGGCCCTGGCCGTCCGCGCCCGCCGGGCCGAGGGCGCCTGAACCCCACCGCTCCACGAGCCCCACCGCTCCACGAGCCCGACCGCCCAGCCCGGCCGACCAGACAGGACCCGCATGACCACCGCCATCACGACCGCAGGCACCAGCGCCGAGGACATCGCCTTCCACTACGACCTCGGCAACGACTTCTACGCCCTCTGGCTCGACGAGACCCTCGCCTACACCGCCGCCAAGTGGGACGGCATCCCGCGCGACGAGCCCTACGCCACCGCGCTGCCCCGCGCCCAGCGGGCCAAGCTCGACCACCACCTCGACCTGGTCGGCGCCGGGCCGGGTGACGGCCTGCGGATCCTCGACGTCGGCTGCGGCTGGGGCGCGATGCTGGCGCACGCGAGCCGCGGCGACCGGGTCGGCGAGGCCGTCGGCCTCACCATCTCGCCCGCCCAGTACGCGTTCCTCGCCGCCCGCGCCCTGCCCGGCGTCGAAGCCCGGCTGGAGAGCTGGGAGGACCACGCACCGGAGCGCCCGTACGACGCGATCGTCTCGATGGGCGCTTTCGAGCACTTCGCCACCGCCGGCATGACGCGCGCCGAGCGGCTCGGCGTGTACGCCCGCTACTTCGAGTCCTGCCACCGCTGGCTGCGCCCCGGCGGCCGGATGTCGCTGCAGTCGATCGGCTACGACGGCGTGGCGGACGGCACCGGACCGCTGGGCGAGTTCGTCGGCAGCGACATCTTCCCGAACTGCACGCTGCCCCGGCTGAGCGAGATCGCCGCCGCCTGCGACCCGTACTTCTCGGTCGTGGTCCTCGCCGCCTCCGCCGAGGACTACGCGCGCACGCTGGCCGCCTGGTCGGCCCGGCTGCTGAAGGCGCGCGAGGCGGCCGAGCGGCTGGTCGGGGCGGACGGGTACCGCCGCTACCGCCGCTACCTGCGCGGCAGCGAAGTGACGTTCCTGCGCGGCGCCGCCACGCTCTACCGGATCGGCCTCCGGCGGCGTGACGAGCCGCTGCGGCTCCCGGTCTGAGGCCGGGGTGACTTCCGGACGGAGGGCCTGGGCGGCGGTCGCGGTGGTCTGCGCCGCGCTGTTCCTGCTCGGCCTCGACTTCACCGTGCTCAACGTCGCCATCCCCGGCCTGCGCGCCGACCTCGGCCCCACGCTCGCCGAGACGCAGTGGATCGTCGACGGCTACGCGCTCGCGCTCGGCGGCTGCGTCCTGGCCGCCGGTGCGCTCGGCGACCGGTACGGCAGGCGGCGGGCCTTCCTCGCCGGGCTCGCGCTCTGCGGGCTGGCCTCGGTGGCCGGCGCCACCGGTCACGGCGCGGCCCAACTCGTCGCCGCCCGGTGCGGGATGGGGCTCGGTGCGGCGCTGTTCATGCCCGCCACCCTCTCCACCGTCGTGCACGTCCTGCCCGAACCGGCCGCCCGGCGGCGGGCGATCGGCATCTGGGCGGCGGTGGCCGGGGTCGGCGCGGTGTTCGGCCCGGTCGCGGGCGGTCTGCTGGTCCAGCGGTACGGCTGGCAGGCGGCCTTCTGGCTGAACGTCCCGGTGATCGCCGTGATCGGCGCGGCGGCGCTCGCCGTCCTGCCCGAGTCCCGCGCGCCCGAGGCGCGGCCGCTCGACCGGCCCGGCGCGCTGCTGTCCTGCGCCGGCCTGCTCGCGCTGGTGTGGGGCGTGATCGAGGCCCCGGGCCGGGGCTGGACCAGCGCCGGCGTGCTGACGGCCTTCGCCGTCGCGGTGCTGCTGATCGCCGCCTTCGTCCGGCGTCAACTCCGGTGCGCCGAACCGATGGTGCCGGTCCGGCTGCTGCGCGGCGGGCCGGTCTGGCCGGCCACGCTGTCGCTCGCGCTGATGTCCTTCGCCATGTTCGGCGCGATGTTCCTGCTCACGCTCCACCTCCAGCAGGTCCGCGGCCTGTCCGCGTGGCAGGCCGGGGTGCGGATGGTCCCGCTCTCCCTCGGACTCGCCACCGGTGCGCTCCTCGGGCCCGTGCTGGCACGGCGGTCGGGTGCCCGGGTGCCGTGCGCCGGCGGCCTGGCGCTGATCGCGGCCGGGTTCGTCCAGCTGGGCGGGCTGACCGTCGGCTCCGGGGACGCCCCGGTGCTGCTGTTCGAGGGCCTCGCCGGCGTCGGCGCAGGGTTGCTCGCGCCGGTCGCGACCGAGCTGGTGATGAGCGCCGTCCCGGAGGGCGCGGCCGGGGTCGGCTCGGCCCTCAACGACGCCACCCGGCAGGTCGGTTCGACCCTCGGGGTGGCCGTGCTGGGCTCCGTCCTGGCCACCGCGCTCGAACGGGCCCGCCCGGCGGATCCGGCCGCCTTCGCCCTGGCGTTCACCGACGGCCTCGGCACCGCGGCCGCGGTCGGCGGTGCCGTCGCCCTGCTCGCCGCCGTCCTCGCCTGGCGCCGCCTGCCGGGGCTCGACCGGCCCGCCGTCCGCGACCTCGATTCTTCGACAACCATGTCCTGAAGGGAAGTCCACCCATGTCCTCGACCTACGAGACCCTCCGCTCCTGCCTCGTCGACGAGTTCGACGTCGTGCCCGCCCGCGTCGCCCCCGACGCCACCCTGGCCTCGCTCGACCTCGACAGCCTCGCCCTGGTCGAGCTCTCGCTGCTCGTCGAGGAGCGGATCGGCGTCACCGTCGCCGACATCACCCCCGACCGCACCCTCGGCGAGCTCGCCGCCCACGCGGACGCCACCCTCGCCGCGGAGGGCGTCAGTTGAGCACCCGTGCGGTGGCCGTCACCGGGCTCGGGCTGGTCACCCCGGCCGGCAGCGGCGCGGCGGCGGTCTGGGAGCGCTTCCTGGACGCCGGACCTACCGCCCGGCCGGATCCCGAACTCGCGGGCCTCGCCGTCGACTTCTCCTGCCGACTGGACGGCTTCGACCCGCCGGCCCTGCTGGGCGGCCGGCTCGCCCGGCGGCTCGACCGCTTCTGCCAGATGGCCGTGGTCGCCGCCCGGCAGGCGGTGGCCGACGCCGGACTCGACCCGGCGGAGTGGGACGGCACGCGGGTGGGCGCCGTCCTCGGCGTCAGCGCGAACAGCTCGCACACGTACGCCGTCGAGTACGCCCGCCTCGCCGAGGGCCGCGCCGACCGGATCTCGCCGCTGATGCTGCCGCGCAGCATCCCCAACATGGCCGCCGGGGAGGTCGCCCTCGACCTCGGCGTGCTCGGCCCGAGCCTGGTCACCAGCACCGCGTGCGCCTCGGGCACCACCGCGCTCGCGCTCGCCTGCGACCTCATCCGCTCCGGCACCTGCGACCTCGTCCTCGCCGGCGGCACCGACAGCGCCCGCACCGCGATGACGGCCGCCGCCTTCGACCGGCTCGGCGCGCTGTCGCGCCGCCGCCACGACCCGGCCGGCGCCTCCCGCCCGTTCGACGCCGACCGGGACGGCTTCGTGCTCGCCGAGGGCGCGGGCGTCCTCGTCCTCGAACGCCTCGGCCACGCCCGGGCCCGCGGGGTGCGCCCGCGCGCCCTCCTCGCCGGGCACGGCGCCTCCAGCGACGCCCACCACTTCACGGCCCCGCACCCCGGCGGCGACGGCCTCGCCCGCGCCGTGCGGGCCGCCCTCGCCGACGCCGGGCTGGCGCCGTACGAGATCGGGCACGTCAACGCGCACGGCACCGGCACCCCGCTCAACGACCCGGCCGAGGCGGCCGCCCTGCGGCAGGTGTTCCACCGGCCGCCGCCGGTGACCGCCAACAAGAGCGTCATCGGCCACACGATGGGCGCGGCCGGGGCGATCGAGGCGGCGGTCGCCGTCCTGTCCCTCCAGCACCGGCTCGTCCCGCCCACCGCCAACCTCGACCGGCTCGACGACGCCGTCGACCTCGACGTCGTCACCAAGGCGCCGCGCCCGCTGGCCGTCCCCACCGCCCTGTCCGTCTCCAGCGGCTTCGGCGGCCAGAACGCCGCCGTCGTGCTCACCGCCGCCTGAACCCGGAGCCCCGATGTTCCTCCCCCTCGCCCGGCTCTACGCCCGCCTGGTGTTCCGCCGCCCGCCCGCCGACTGGTCGGTCCCCGCGCCGGACGGGCGGTACGAGCCCACCGGGTCCACCGAACCCGCCGCCCCCGGCGACGACCGGCCGCTGACGCTGCTCGTGCTCGGCGACTCGCTCGCCCAGAGCGTCGGCGCCCGGCGTCCGGGGCAGACCCTCGGCGCCCGGCTCGCCCAAGGCCTCGCCGAGGGCACCGGCCGCCCGGTCCTCCTGCGCGTCCACGCCCGGGCCGGCGCCACCACGTCCGCCGTCGGCCGGCAGGTGCTGCGGGCGGCGCGGCTGCGGCCGGGGATCGCGGTGCTGATCGTCGGCGGGAACGACGTCCTGCTGCCCGCGCCGCTCGGCCGGGCCGCCCGCCGCTTCGCCCACCTGGCGCAGGCGCTGCGGGAGGCCGGCTGGGAACTGGTCGTCGTGCCGTGCCCCGACCCCGGTTACGCGCCGGGCTTCCGCCGCCCGGCCCGCTGGATCGGCCACGTCCGCTCCGGCCGCCTCGCCCGCCGTCACACCCGCACCGCCGTCCGCACCGGCGCCCACCTGGCCCCCACGTCGGGCCCCGAGTTCCGGGACCGGGCCGACACCCTCCTGAGCCCCGACGGCGTCCACCCGTCCCCGGCGGGCTACGCCGCCCACGCCACCCGGATGCTCCCCACCCTCCTGGAGGCGGCGGCTCAGATCCGGATCCCCGTCCCCGCGGCCGGTTGACCGGCGGGTCCCCGCGCCTCGGATCCGGGGCGCGGGGAAGGTGACAAGGCGCGGGCGCAGAAGGCGAGTTGCCGTTACGCCAGCACGACGGCGTCCAACTGCGCCGCCGTCGCCGCCCGCACGAGCGCCCGCATCACCCGCAGGTCGTCCCCCTGCTCCGGGTGCCACTGCACGCCCAGCGTGAACCCCGGCCCCTCCACCGCCTCCACCGTGCCGTCCGGCGCGTGCGCCGAGACCCGCAGGCCGGCCCCGACCCGGTCCACCGCCTGGTGGTGGAAGGTCGGCACCTCCAGTTCGCTCTCCGGCAGCAGCCCGCCCAGCAGCGTCCCGGGCACCGGCCGCACCGGGTGCGTCCCGTACCTGCCCGGCGAGCCGTTGTGCATGTCCACGTCGACGATGTCCGGCAGGTGCTGGACGAGCGTCCCCCCGCACACGACGTTGAGCACCTGCATGCCCCGGCAGATCCCCAGCAGTGGCATGCCCGCCGCGAGCGCGCCGCGCAGCAGCGCGACCTCCCACACGTCCCGTTCCGGCGAGTCGACCTCGGTGCGCGGGTGGGCCGCCGCGCCGTAGTACGCCGGATCGAGGTCCGGCCCGCCGGCGATGACGAGGGCGTCGAGCCGCGCGAGGACGTCGGGCGCGCGTTCCGGGGCGTCCGGCGGGAGGAGGACGGCGATGCCGCCGGAGTCCTGGACGTAGGCGGTGTACCGCTCGGGCACGAGTGCCACCCGGCGGCCCCGCCAGTCGCTCCAACTCGCTTCCACCACGTAGGTGCTGACGCCGATGAAAGGCCTGCGATCCATGGCGCGCATTCTGCACCCGTCACGTCCCTTCCCACGTCAACCACGCATCCCGGCGCGCCACACCCGCCCGCCCTCTTCCGCCCCGCGAGCCGCAGGCCGTACGGTTCGCTGTGACCGCCTGATCTCGAAGAGTGATCGAGGAGAAGGGTTCCGTCGCCATGTCCGAGAACGCCGCCGCAGGCGGGCCGCCGCGGGCCCCGCTCACGCTGGACGAACTGCGCACCCTGGTGGACGCCGGCGAGGTGCACACCGTCGCCCTCGCCTTCACCGACATGCAGGGCCGTCTGCAGGGCAAGCGGTTCGCCGCCCGGTTCTTCCTCGACGAGGTCGTCGAGAACGGCGCCGAGGCCTGCGACTACCTGCTGGCCGTCGACGTCGACCTCAACACCGTCGACGGCTACGCCTTCTCCTCCTGGGCCACCGGCTACGGCGACTTCGCGATGCGCCCCGACCTCGCCACGCTGCGCCTGACCCCGTGGCAGCCCGGCACCGCCCAGGTCACCGCCGACCTGGCCCGGCACGGCGGTCACCCGGTGGACGCGGCGCCGCGCCAGCTGCTGCGCCGCCAGATCGCGCGCCTGGCCGAGCACGGGCTGGCCGCCGACATCGGCACGGAACTGGAGTTCCTGGTCTTCCGGGACACCTACGAGCAGGCCTGGCTGGGCGGTTACCGCGGCCTGACCCCGGCGAACCTGTACAACGTCGACTACTCGATGCTCGGCACCGCCCGGGTCGAGCCGCTGCTGTCGCGCATCCGCAACGAGATGGCGGGCGCGGGCCTGACCGTCGAGTCGGCGAAGGGCGAGTGCAACCTCGGCCAGCACGAGATCGCCTTCCGCTACGCCGACGCCCTCACCACGTGCGACCAGCACAGCGTCTACAAGACCGGCGCGAAGGAGATCGCCGCCCAGCTGGGCTGCGCGCTCACCTTCATGGCCAAGTACGACGAGCGCGAGGGCAACAGCTGCCACATCCACCTGTCGCTGCGGGACGCCGTCGGGGCGCCCGCGTTCGCGGACCGGGACGGCCGGATGACCGACACGATGCGGCACTTCCTGGCCGGACAGCTCGTCGCGCTGCGCGAGTTCGGCCTGCTGTACGCGCCGAACATCAACTCGTACAAGCGGTACCGCCCCGGCTCGTTCGCGCCGACGGCGGTGGCCTGGGGCCGGGACAACCGCACCTGCGCCTACCGGGTGGTCGGTCACGGCCCCGGCCTGCGGATGGAGAACCGGGTGCCCGGCGGGGACGTCAACCCGTACCTCGCGGTGGCCGGGATGATCGCGGCCGGCCTGCACGGCGTCCAGGAGAAGCTGGATCTGCCCGCGCCGTGCCTGGGCAACGCGTACGCCGTCGAGGAGTACGCCCGGGTGCCCGGCTCCTTGCGCGAGGCCGCCGACCTGTGGGCCGGCAGCGAGCTCGCCCGGACGGCCTTCGGCGACGACGTGGTGGAGCACTACCTGAACATGGCCCGGGTCGAGCAGTCCGCGTACGACGGCGCCGTGACCGACTGGGAGCGCTACCGCTCCTTCGAACGGATGTGAGGCCGATGACCGGGAAGGGTTCCGCGCACGAGGACGTGGTCTGCCGACGCCTGGTCGGCCGCACCGCCGTGATCACCGGCGCGGGCAGCGGCATCGGCCTGGCCGCGGCGCGCCGGCTGGCCTCCGAGGGCGCGAAGGTGGTGTGCGCGGACCTCGACGAGGCGAGCGGCAGGGCGGCGGCGAAGGAGGTCGGCGGCCTGTTCGTGCACACCGACGTCACCGACCCGTACATGGTCGAGGCGCTGTTCGACGAGGCCTACGAGACGTGCGGCAGCGTCGACGTGGCCTTCAACAACGCCGGCATCTCGCCCCCGGAGGACGACTCGATCCTGACCACCGGCCTGGAGGCGTGGCGGCGGGTCCAGGAGGTCAACCTGACCTCCGTCTACCTGTGCTGCAAGGCGGCGCTGCCGTACATGCGCCGGCACGGGCGGGGCTCGATCATCAACACGGCGAGCTTCGTGGCCCGGATGGGCGCGGCGACCTCGCAGATCTCCTACACCGCCTCGAAGGGCGGGGTGCTCGCGATGTCCCGCGAGCTGGGCGTGCAGTTCGCGCGGGAAGGGATCCGGGTGAACGCACTGTCGCCGGGGCCGGTGGACACCCCGCTGCTGCGGGAGCTGTTCGCGAAGGACCCGGAGCGGGCCGCGCGCCGCCTGGTGCACATCCCGCTGGGCCGGTTCGCCCGCCCGGAGGAGATCGCGGCGGCGGTGGCGTTCCTGGCCAGTGACGACTCGTCGTTCATCACCGCGAGCGAGTTCCTGGTCGACGGCGGCATCGCCGGGGCGTACGTCACGCCGCTGTAGACCGCCCCGCCGGGCCGCCGCCCCGCCGGGAGCGGCCCGGGGGCCGTCCAGGGTGCTTCTCACCGTAATCTCATCCGGAAGCACGGGAATTCACGCTTGTGCTGATTTCGCGTTTATCCGCCTGCCTTTACATTCTTTGGTGTGAGTGAGCAGATTCCCGCCGGGTGGTACCCGGACCCCAAGGACACCAGCAGCGACCCGAGACCGCAGCGCTGGTGGGACGGCAAGGGCTGGACGGCCAGCACCCGGCCCGCACCCTCGGACGCGCCGACGCCGGAGCCCCCGGCCGCCGACGCTCCGGGGCCGGGGACGGCCGAGGAGCCCGCGGCGGCGGCCGGCGGGCCGACGGTCCTGGAGGGCGAGGTGCTGGAGAGCGGGACGGTCCGCTACCCGGAGCCGCCGCCCTTCGGCACCGCGTACGGCGCCGAGGTGCCGCCGCCGGCCAAGGCCCGGCGCAAGCCCTCCAAGCTGGTCGTGGCGACCGTCGTGGCGGCGCTGGTCGGCCTGGGCGTCGGCTCGGGGGTGACGTACCTCGCGATGGACGGCCACGGCGACCGCACGCAGCGCGTGGCGAAGCCGCAGGCCGCGCCCTGGGAGAACGGCCCGTGGAACGACTTCCCCGGCCTGGGCGGCGGCAACGGCGGCCCCGGGGGCGGCGGCTCCGGCGGCAACGGTGGCGGCAACGGCAAGGGCGGCAGCGGCGGCAACGGCGGCAACGGTTCCGGTGGTTCCGGCGGCAACGGCAAGACCCGCCCCGGCTCCGGCGGCGCGATCGACCTGGTCAACCGGATCACCCTGCCCGTCCCGTCCGGCTGGGACGCGGGCAGCACCCGCGACGGCTTCGCGTCGATGAGCGTCGGCACCTACACCTGCGCGGGCGGCGGTACCGGCACCTGCACCCTGGGCGGCGTGAACACCGGCCACATCGACGGCGCCACGGACGTCCAGGCAGCGGCGAAGAGCGACATCACCCAGGCCGCCAAGGACGCCTACGGCGACATCACCGGCCACCAGGAGCTCAAGTCCGAGGCCGTCACCGTGAACGGCAAGAGCGGCTACCTCGTCCGCTGGAAGGTCGACGCGCCCACCGGCAACAACGGCTACGTGCAGACCGTGGTCTTCCCGTCCGCCGACGGCACCGGCCTGGTCTCGGTGCACTTCGGCTTCGACATCGCGGACAAGGCGCCGGACCCCGCGGTGATGGACACCATCGTCAAGGGCATCGGCGACTACAAGGGCAAGCTGCCCTCGATCCCGCTGCCCGGCGGCGGCACCGGTGGGGCGGGCGGCGCAGGCGGCTCGGGCAGCACCGGCGGCTCCGGCGACCCGGGCACGGGCGGCACGACCACCACCGCCACCTGAGCGGCGGCGACTCCTCACGCACCAGCGGCGGCCCACCCGGAACCTCCGGGTGGGCCGCCGTCGTTCGCTCACTTCGCACGCGGGCAGCCGGACCGGACGGGGGTGGGCCGGTCCGGCCCCGCATCCGGCCCTCAGGAGTCGCGTCGAACAGCCTCGACACGACGGCGCCGGAGCACCATGCCGGCCCAGCCGACGCTGATCGCCGCCGCGCCGGCGAGCAGCAGCGGACCGGTGGCCGACGTGCCGACGGCCGCGGAGGCGGTCGGCACCACGAGACCGGCCGGGGAGTTGGGGTCGCCGCCGTGACCGTGGTGGGCGACCGTGGACTTCGGGGCGTCCGCGGCGATCTGAGCGTCGCTCGGCGCGGCCGGGGCCTGCGCGGCGAGCGCGGACACCGGCGCGCCGCCGGCCGCGGCGGGCTTGCCGAAGTCGACGTCCGAGCAGCTGTAGAACGCCTCCGGGCTGTCGCTGCGCTGCCAGATCATGTACAGCAGCTGGCGGCCGGTGCGCTGCGGCAGCGTGCCCGGGTAGGTGTAGTACCCGCTGGTGGCGGTGCGGTCGACCTGTACCTGGGCCACCGGCGTCGGGTCGAGGTCGGACCACTTGAGGGGCTTCGTGGGGTCGTAGCCCTCCTTGGTGATGTAGACGGTCTGGGTGCCGACGTGCGGCGCGGTGGTGCGGAACTGGAAGGTGAAGGCGCCCGCGGCGACGGCGGTGGCCGGCCAGTCGGTGCGCGGCCAGTCCAGGGCCTGGTACTTGTCGCGGTTGGCCGAGCAGAGCTTGCCGTCCGGGATCAGCGCCTGGTGGTTGCCGTTGGCGTTGGCGATGTTGACCTCGTTCCAGTCGTAGAGCGGCTGGGTGCCGCTCGCCGCGACGAGGTCCTTGCAGACCTGGGAGACGGGGTGCTCGGGACCCTCGGCGTAGCAGGCCGCGACCCGGCTGACGGGCCCGGTCATCGTGCCGTGGGCACTGGCGGTGCCGGCGGTGGCCGCCGCCATCGCGAGGACCGCGGCGCCGACGGCGCCGACGGACAGGGCACTTCGCTTGATGGACATGGGGTGGGGACTCCTCGACCGTCGTTCCGGGCGGGTGTGGGGGAGCGGACACGCCTGCCCGTTCGGGAGTCGCGGCCCGGATCGCGGACCCCCGGGCAGAGCGTAGGATTGGTCTGGACCAGATGGCAATAGCTCTGCGTCATGCGGTTATTGACGGACTGTATGGCCCCGAGCAGCGCAAAGGCCCGACGGGACACCGGGTTAGGTGTTCCATCGGGCCTGTTTAAGGCTGCGGAAAGGTCAGCGGGTCCGGTCGTTGTAGAAGCCGGCCTGGATCACGTTCTGGTGGTTCCCATCCTTGATCGTGTTGTTGATGATCGTCACGTTGGCTGCCTGGTCGTCCTGCTTCGGAGCGAACTCGTCGAGGATTGCGACGAGTTGAGTGACCATGGCCGGGTCGTTCGCCAGCAGTCGGCGCAGCTTCGGCTCCCACTCGCCCTGCGCGCTCCGGGCGGCGGACTCGCTGTCGCCCTCCTGCGCCGCGACCAGCTCGGCCTGGGTCTCGTCCAGCTCCTCGGCGACCGACTCCGCCTTGCGGCCGAACATCGCGGCAACGCGCGGCTTGACCCGGTCCCAGGCCGAGGTGACCATGAGGCCGGCCAGGACGGTCGCGCCCCTCGTCGCAATCTCAGTGATCTCGGCGTCCATGCCGCTCCCTTGTCGTCGCCCAATCTCGGCACCACCGTAGGGCAGAACCGGACGAAGCGTCAGAGGAACGTCTTCCCCTCGCCCCGGTACGTCGGGACGGTCCGGAGTACCCGGTCGCCCTCGATCAGGTGCAGTTCGGCGAAGCGTTCGCACAGTTCGCCCGCCTTGGCGTGCCGGAACCAGACCCGGTCGCCGATCAGCAGGTCGTCCGCGGCGGCGCCGAGCAGTGGGGTCTGGACCTCGCCCGCGCCCTCCGTCGGGTCGTAGCGCAGCCCCTCGGGCAGGTACGGCGTCGGGGAGCGGTCGGCGCCGGCCGGGCCGGAGGCTGCGTAGCCGCCGCCGAGGACGGTCACCACGCCGACGCCGGGCCGCCGGACGACCGGCTGGCCGAAGAGTGCGGCCGGACGGCCGTCGAACGAGCGGTAGTTGTCGAACAGCCGGGGCAGGTAGAGCCCGGAGCCGGCCGCGACCTCGGTGACGGCGCGCTCGGCCACCGTGCTCTCCACGCTGCCGGTGCCGCCGCCGTTGACGAACTCCAGCTCGGCGACCTGCCGCAGCCGCCGGACCACGGCCGCGCGCCGCTCGGCCAGTTCGGTGCGGGCCTTGGCCTGCATGAGCCGGATCACCCGTGAGCGCACCGGCCGTCCGGGCACCCGGTCGCCGACCCCGGCGACGTGCCCCTCGTACGCCATCAGGCCGACGACCCGGAAGCCCCGGCGGCGCTGGACGGTCTCGGCGAAGGCGCCGAGGTCCTCGGGGGTGCGCAGCGGCGAGCGGCGGGCGCCGATCCGGACGCGTCCGCCGAGCAGGTGCAGCGCGGTGTCGAGCTCCAGGCAGACCCGGACCTCGGCGTCGCCGGCGCGGGCCTTGTCGATCAGGTCGAGCTGGGCGGGGTCGTCGAGGACGACGGTGACCTCGCGGGCGAGCTCCGGGTCGGCGGTCAGCGCGGCGAAGCCGTCGCGGTCGGCGGAGGGGTAGGCGAGCAGGACGTCGCGCAGGCCGGTGCGGGCGAGCCAGAGCGACTCGTCGAGGGTGAAGCTCATTACCCCGGCGAAGCCGTCGGTGGCGAGCGCGCGTTCCAGCAGGGCGCGGCAGCGCAGCGACTTGCTGGCGACCCGGATCGGCTTGCCGCCCGCGCGGCGCACGAGGTCGGCGGCGTTGGCGTCGAAGGCGGCGAGGTCGACGACGGCGACCGGCCCGTCCAGGTGTGCGGTGGCCCGGTCGTACCGGGCGCGGTCGGAGACCGGGGTGGCGCTGGGAGCGGGTTCGAGCATCACCATGCGCGCAGGCTGCCACACCCGGCTACCCGTGGGTAGGGGGCGCGTGCGGATTTGTGCGGCTCCCGGGACGGGGTGGCATAGGGTCGGCCGGGTGGACCGCAAAGACTTCTCCAACCCGGCGTTCGTCGGCAAGAGCATCCCGAACCCCGGCTTCGGCGACGACGACGGCACGGCGGACGCGGCGCTGACCGCGGCGCTCGCCCGCTGGTCGCAGGACCGCTCGGCCGAGCCCGAGGTGCTGGCGGCGCTCACCCCGACCCGGCTGATGGTCCCGATCGTCGCCCTGCTCGGCGAGGTCGAGGTGGACGAGCACGGGCACAAGCACGACAAGACCAGCGACATGGCGGTGCCGGTGCTGGAGGCCCCGGACGGGCGCCGCGCGCTGCCGGCGTTCACGTCGCTGGAGACGCTGGCCCGCTGGCGCGCCGACGCCCGCCCGGCGCCGGTGGCGGCCCCGCAGGCGGCGATGGTCGCGTACTCCGAGAAGGCCGACACCCTGCTGATCGACCCGGCGGGCCCGGTGCCCTACCAGCTGACCGGCGCCCGCCTTCGTGCGCTCGCCGAGAACCGGCCGTACCTGCCGCCGCTGCGCGACCCCGAGGTGCGCGAGGCGGTGCGGGCGCTGCTGGCGGACCAGCCGCAGGTGGTGTCCGGTCTGCTGGGGCCGGGCGAGGGCTCGGACGGGGTGCTCGCGGTGGTGTTCGACCCGGAGCTCGACCAGGCGGGCGTGCAGGAGGCGGCCCGGCGGGTCGGCCGCGCAGTGGCGGCGGACCCGGTGCTCCGCGTCCGGCTGGACCGCGGCCTCGACCTGGCGGTGCTGCCGGCGAGCGCGCAGCTGCCGGGGGAGCCGCTGTACCGGCGGTAGAAACGAACGGGGAGCACCTACCAACGTTGGTAGGTGCCCCCTAGGGAACCGCTCAGGAGTAGACCGGCCCCGTGAACTTCTCGCCCGGCCCGGCGCCCGGCGCGTCCGGCACGATGGAGGCCTCGCGGAAGGCCAGCTGCAGCGAGCGCAGGCCGTCGCGCAGCGGGGCGGCGTGGAAGTTGCTGATCTCCGGGGCGCCGGCGGTGACCAGCCCGGCGAGCGCGGTGATCAGCTTGCGGGCCTCGTCGAGGTCCTTGTCCTTGTCGCCGCCCTCGGCGAGGCCGCACTTGACGGCCGCGGCGCTCATCAGGTGCACGGCGACGGTGGTGATCACCTCGACGGCGGGGACCTCGGCGATGTCCCGCGTCAGGTCGTCGAAGCCGATCGCGTCGTCGTCCGCGCCGGGGTTCTGGGTGGGCTCGCTGCTCAAGGGGGGCTCGTTCCGTCGTGCCGGTGTCCGTGTACACCTGGAGCGTACAAGGGCCCCGGAATGCGCCGAAAAGTGCGGTGCGCGCGCGTGGAAGGCGCGGAAGAGCGCGGAAACGCGGGGTGTGCCGGGGCGGAATGGCGTTCGACCTTCCGGCGCTGTATGCTTCGAGACTGACCGGCCGGGATCCCGCATGGGCACCTGGCCAGCAAGTGGAGGCTCCACCCAGGAGGCCCGAGAGGGCAACCGCGACAGTCTCCCACCTGGTCGACCTCGCGGTCGACGGGTCCCGGTCCGCGACGGGCGCCACGGCGCCGAGTCGCCGCAGCGCCCCTCACCGGGTGCCGCCCCCGGATTGTGTGGAGCCCCGCTTGTACCGAGCGGGGCTTTTTTCGTGTCGCGGGTGCAGATGGTGCCGAGCAGGTGCCGGGCAGCGCAGCACGAATGAAGCCCCGCCCAGTGGTCGAGTCCACTACGTGCGACCGCCGTCCGACGGCCGCATCGCAGAAGGTGCAACCGAGGAGGCCCCATCAGCACCGAGCCCCGCATCAACGACCGGATTCGCGTTCCGGAGGTGCGACTCGTCGGTCCCAGCGGCGAGCAGGTCGGCATCGTGCCGCTTGCCAAGGCGCTGGAGCTCGCGCAGGAGTACGACCTCGACCTGGTCGAGGTCGCGGCGACCGCCCGGCCGCCGGTGTGCAAGCTCATGGACTACGGCAAGTTCAAGTACGAGTCGGCCATGAAGGCCCGTGAGGCGCGCAAGAACCAGGCGCACACGGTCATCAAGGAGATGAAGCTCCGGCCGAAGATCGACCCGCACGACTATGACACCAAGAAGGGTCACGTCGTCCGGTTCCTCAAGCAGGGCGACAAGGTCAAGATCACGATCATGTTCCGCGGTCGTGAGCAGTCCCGCCCCGAGCTGGGCTTCCGTCTGCTGCAGCGGCTCGCCGACGACGTCCAGGACCTGGGCTTCGTCGAGTCCTCGCCGAAGCAGGACGGCCGGAACATGATCATGGTTCTTGGCCCGCACAAGAAGAAGACCGAGGCGATGGCCGAGGCCCGCGCCCTCGCGGACGCCCGCAAGGCCGAGCGACTGGGCCGGACCGCCGGCTCCGACGCCGCCGCGGACGAGGACGAGGACGCAGCGCTTGAGGCCGAGAACGCCGCTGCCGAGGCGGAGGCCGCCGAAGCGGAGGCCGCCGAGGCCGACGTCGAGGCCGCTGCCGAGGTCGAGCAGCCGGCCGAGGCCTCCCAGGACGCCTGAGCCTTCACGGCCAGGGCGCTCGGGAGACCGGCCCACCACGGTGACGGGGCGCCCCGCCCGGTCACCGCAGATCCATCCAGTTCACGCCCGCGTGGCGCACACCGCGCGGGCGTGGACGGGACCGACGAGGAGATACGGCGAAATGCCGAAGCAGAAGACGCACAGTGGCGCCAGCAAGCGCTTCAAGATCAGTGGCTCTGGCAAGGTGCTGCGCGAGCGCGCCGGTCGCCGCCACCTCCTGGAGCACAAGCCCTCGACGCTGACCCGCAAGCTGGCCGGGACCGTCGAGCTGGCCCCCGCTGACGCCAAGAAGATCAAGAAGCTTCTCGGCAAGTGATCGCCCTCCCGCCCGGCGTGAGCCGTGTGCGGGGCAGCTGATCCTTCCCGACCCATTCGAATGACGGACCACGTGAAGTAGTCCGTGGTCCAACCCAAGGAGTAATCAAGTGGCACGCGTCAAGCGGGCAGTCAACGCCCACAAGAAGCGCCGGGTCATCCTGGAGCGCGCCAGCGGCTACCGTGGCCAGCGCTCGCGCCTGTACCGCAAGGCCAAGGAGCAGGTCACCCACTCGCTGGTCTACAACTTCAACGACCGCAAGAAGCGCAAGGGCGACTTCCGTCAGCTGTGGATCCAGCGCATCAACGCTGCGGCCCGTGCCAACGGCATCACCTACAACCGCTTCGTGCAGGGCCTGAAGGCCGCCAGCGTCGAGATCGACCGCAAGATGCTGGCCGACCTGGCCGTCAACGACCCGGGTGCGTTCGCCTCCCTGGTCGAGGTCGCCCAGAAGGCGCTGCCGGCCGACGTGAACGCCCCGAAGGCCGCCGCCGACGCCGCCTGATCCTCCAGGATCGGTTGAGCTCCGACCGGACCCGCAGGCTCTCCTGCGGGTCCGGTTCTGCGTTTTCCCCGTCCTTCGGCGCCGCGTCCCTCGGCGCACGTCCCTCAGCGCCCCCGTCCCTCAGCGCCCCCTTCACAGAGCCCCAGAGAACGAGACCATGCCGAGCACCGACACCCCCCTGCTGACCTCCCTGCGCTCGCCGCGCGTCGTCGCCGCCCGCCGGCTCGCCAAGCGGAACCAGCGCACCAAGGAGCGCCGCTTCCTGGCCGAGGGCCCGCAGGCCGTCCGGGAGGCCGTCGCGTACGGCCGGCTGCCGGGCTCGGGCGAGCACGCGGTGGTCGAGGTGTACGTGACCCCGGAGGCCGCCGAGCGGCACGCCGGGATCGTGGAGTCCGCGCTGGACGAGGGGCTCGCGGTGCTGACCGCGACCGACGAGGTGATCGCCGGGATCTGCGACACGGTGACCCCGCAGGGCATCGTCGCGCTCTGCCGCTTCATCGACACCCCGTTCGCCGACGTCCTGGCGGCCCGCCCGAAGCTCGTCGCGATCCTCGCCCACGTGCGCGACCCCGGGAACGCCGGCACCGTGCTGCGCACCGCCGACGCGGCCGGCGCGGACGCCGTGGTGCTCACCGACGCCTCCGTGGACCTGTACAACCCGAAGGCCGTCCGGGCCTCCGTCGGCAGCCTGTTCCACCTGCCGGTCGCCGTCGGCGTGCCGGTCGAGGAGGCCGTCGGGCAGCTGCGCGCGGCCGGGATCCGGGTGCTCGCCGCCGACGGCGCGGGGGAGCGGGACCTCGACCAGGAGCTCGACGAGGGCACCCTGGGCGCACCCGGCGCATGGGTGTTCGGCAACGAGGCGTGGGGGCTCCCGGAAGAGACCCGCGCGCTCACCGACGAGGTCGTGCGCGTGCCGATCCACGGACACGCCGAGAGCCTCAACCTGGCCACCGCCGCGGCCGTCTGCCTCTACGCCTCGGCCCGGGCGCAGCGCGGGCCCGGCGGCTGTCGCTCGAACGGCTGACGGCACCCCGCACGATCCACCCGCCAGGCCCTACTACCGGGGGCATGGAGGCGCTAGGGTCTGCCTCGGTGGGGGGAACGGCACGGTGGGTAATCGGGGAGGACACCCATGGTCGGCAACGGGCCCGAGCTCGACCCGGACGACCTGCCGGACGGCCTGGTGGTCGCCGACGCGCTCGGCCGGGTGGTCCGCTTCAACCGGGCCGCGGCCCGGATCACCGGCGTGCCCCCGGAGGCCGCGCTGGGCAGCGCCCTGGACGACGTCCTCCCGCTGGAGGACCTCGACGGGCGCCGCTGGTGGCAGCTGACCGACCCGTACGGCGGCCTCGCGATCCGCACCGGCCAGCCCGAGCGCAACCTGCTGCTGCCCGGCGGCCGGGAGGTGCTGGTCTCCGCCCGCTACGTGCGGGCCGTGCCGCTGGGGCCCCTGGAGCGCCTGGTGATCGCCCTGCGCGGCACCGAGGACCGCCGGCGCACCGAGCGCAGCCACGCCGAGCTGATCGCCACCGTCGCGCACGAGCTGCGCTCGCCGCTGACCAGCGTCAAGGGCTTCACCGCGACGCTGCTGGCCAAGTGGGAGCGGTTCACCGACGGGCAGAAGCGGCTGATGCTGGAGACCGTCGACGCCGACGCGGACCGGGTCACCCGGCTGATCGCCGAGCTGCTGGACATCTCGCGGATCGACGCGGGCCGGCTGGAGCTGCGCAAGCAGGTCGTGGACGTGGCCGCGGCGGTGCGCCGGCACGTCGAGCGCAAGGTCGCCACCGGCATCCCCGAGGAGCGCTTCGACGTCCGGATCACCGAGCCGCTGACCGTGCTGTGGGCGGACCCGGACAAGGTCGACCAGGTGCTCGCCAACCTGCTGGAAAATGCGGTGCGGCACGGCGAGGGAACTGTCACGATCGAGGTGGCACCGGCCAAGGAGGTCGTCGAGGCACCCGTCTGGGAGCGCTCCGGCACCCCGCCCCGCATCGTGGAAGGCACAGCGGTCACCGTGAGCGACGAAGGCAGCGGCATCCCCGAGGAGTCGATGCCGCGCGTCTTCACCCGCTTCTGGCGCGGCTCCAAGCGCGGCGGCACCGGCCTCGGCCTCTACATCGTCAAGGGCATCGTGGAGGCCCACGGCGGCTCGATCCGCGTCGACCGCGCGCCCGGCGGCGGTGCCCGGTTCCGATTTATCCTGCCCGCCGGGGTGCCCGACTTCATGCTCTGAAAGAGCATGAACGACGAACACAGCATGTTGTGGTCGGGTCCGGACGGGCTTGACGGCAGCCGCGCAACGCGCTGCGACTACACTCGACCTTTGGCGTTGCGCAACGCCCTGCGCGGCCGTGCCGCGGACATCCCTTCCCGTGAACGGAGATCGGCTGCCCGTGCCCCGGCCACGCCGGGCGTGACGCGAAGGCGAGCCCAATCACCTGAGCACGGACGAGCAGGAGCACGGGAAGATAGAGATGTCGGCACCCAACAAGTCGTACGACCCGGTCGAGGTCGAGGCCCTCAAGCCCGAGGTGGTGGAGCAGGCGCGGGACGAGGCCGTCGCCGCCTTCGCCGCCGCCACCACGCTCGACGAGCTGAAGCAGGCCAAGGTCGCCCACACCGGCGACCGCTCCGCGCTCTCCCTCGCCAACCGCGAGATCGGCGCCCTGCCCCCGCACGCCAAGGCCGCCGCAGGCAAGCTGATCGGCCAGGCCCGCGGCGCCGTCAACCAGGCCCTCGCCAAGCGGCAGGCCGAGCTGGAGGCGGAGCGCGACGCCCGCGTGCTGGTCGAGGAGGCGGTGGACGTCACGCTGCCCTACGACCGCACCCCGCGCGGCGCCCGCCACCCGCTGACCACGCTGGCCGAGCGCATCGAGGACACCTTCGTCGCGATGGGCTACCAGGTCGCCGAGGGCCCCGAGGTCGAGGCCGAGTGGCTCAACTTCGACGCCCTCAACCTGGGCCCGGACCACCCGGCCCGCTCGATGCAGGACACCTTCTTCGTCCAGGCCCCGGACGGCTCCGCCGACTCCGGCGTGGTGCTGCGCACCCAGACCTCCCCGGTCCAGGCCCGCACCATGCTCGACCGCGAGCCCCCCGTCTACGTCGTGTGCCCGGGCCGGGTCTACCGCACGGACGAGCTGGACGCCACCCACACCCCGGTCTTCCGCCAGGTCGAGGGCCTCGCGGTGGACGAGGGCATCACCTTCGCCGACCTCAAGGGCACCATCGAGGTGCTGGTCGAGAAGCTGATCGGCACCGGCCTGGAACTGCGCTGGCGCCCCTCGTACTTCCCGTTCACCGAGCCGAGCGCCGAGATCGACCTGCAGTGCTTCGTGTGCCGCGGCGAGAGCGTCGGCAACCCGGACCGCCCGTGCCGCACCTGCTCCTCCGAGGGCTGGATCGAGCTCGGCGGCTGCGGCGTGGTGAACCCGCGCGTGCTGGTGGCCTGCGGCGTCGACCCGAACCGCTACAGCGGGTTCGCCTTCGGCCTGGGCCTGGAGCGGATCCTGATGAATCGTCACAACGTCGCCGACATGCGCGACATGGTCGAGGGTGACGTGCGCTTCACCCTCCCGTTCGGGATGGAGATCTGATGCGCGTCCCGCTTTCCTGGCTGCGCGAGTACGTCGACCTGCCGGCCGGCGAGACCGGTCGTGACGTCGCCGAGCGCCTGGTCCGGGCCGGCCTGGAGGTCGAGACCGTCGAGCAGCTCGGCGGCGACCTCAAGGGCCCGCTGGTGGTCGGCGAGGTGCTCTCCATCGAGGAGCTGTCCGGCTTCAAGAAGCCGATCCGGCACTGCTTCGTCAACGTCGGCGACGCCAACGGCACCGGCGCGCCGCAGGAGATCGTCTGCGGCGCGACCAACTTCGCGGTCGGCGACAAGGTCGTGGTCGTGCTCCCGGGCGCCGTGCTGCCCGGCCCGTTCCCGATCGCGGCCCGCCAGACCTACGGCCACACCTCGGCCGGCATGATCTGCTCCGCGCGCGAGCTCGGCATGGGCGACGACCACGCGGGCATCATCGTGCTCCCGCCGGAGTTCGAGCCGGGCACCGACGCGATCGAGCTGCTCCAGCTCGTCGACGAGGTGCTCGACATCGCCGTCACCCCGGACCGCGGCTACTGCCTGTCCATGCGCGGCGTGGCCCGCGAGGCCGCCGCCGCGTACGGGCTGCCGCTGGCCGACCCGGCGCTGCTCGACGTGCCGCCGGCGAACTCCTTCGGCTACCTGGTCAAGGTCAACGACCCGGCCGGCTGCGACCGCTTCGTGGCCCGCACGGTCGTCGGCGTGGACCCGAACGCCAAGTCCCCGATCTGGCTGCAGCGCCGCCTCCAGAAGGCCGGCATCCGTCCGATCTCGCTGACCGTCGACATCACCAACTACGTGATGCTGGAGGTCGGCCAGCCGCTGCACGCCTACGACAAGCAGCGCGTGGACGGCCCGATCACGGTCCGCCGGGCGGCCGAGGGCGAGACCCTCACCACCCTGGACGGCGTCAAGCGAAAGCTCGCCGCCGAGGACCTGCTGATCTGCGACAACAGCGGCCCGATCGGCCTGGCCGGCGTCATGGGCGGCGCCTCCACCGAGATCCTCGACCCGGCCGCCGGTCCGGGCACCACCGAGGTGATCATCGAGGCGGCGCACTTCGACCCGGTCGCCATCGCCCGCTCCGCCAAGCGGCACAAGCTGCCCTCCGAGGCGTCCAAGCGCTTCGAGCGCGGCGTCGACCCGGAGGCCGCCCGCGCCGCCGCGCAGCGCGCCGTCGACCTGCTGGTCCTGATCGCCGGCGGCACCGCCGAGGCCGGGGTCACCGACATCGCCGCGCCGCACCCGGTGCGTACCATCACCATCGCCGCGGACCTGCCCGACCGGGTCGCCGGCACCGCGTACGGCCGCGAGACCGTCACCCGGCGCCTGCAGGAGATCGGCTGCTCGGTCGCGGGCGCCGACGTCCTGGAGGTCACCCCGCCGACCTGGCGCCCCGACCTCACCGACCCGTACGACCTCGCGGAGGAGGTCATCCGGCTGGAGGGCTACGACAACGTCCCCGCCCGGATGCCGAACGTGCCGCCGGGCAAGGGGCTGACCGAGGCCCAGCGCGTCCACCGCCGGATCGGCGTCGCGCTGGCCGGGGCCGGCTACGTCGAGGTCAACAACTACCCCTTCCTCGGCGAGCCCGCCTTCGAGGCGCTCGGCCTGGAGGCGGACGACCGCCGCCGCCGGACCGTCAAGCTGGTCAACCCGCTCAACGACGAGGAGCCGGCGCTGCGCACCACGCTGCTGCCGGGCCTGCTCGGGGCGCTGCGCCGCAACGTCGGCCGCGGCAACACCGACCTGGCGGTCTACGAGACCGGCACGGTCTTCCTGCCCAAGGACGAGCCGGCCGTGGCCCCGCGCCCGGCCGTCGACCGGCGCCCGAGCGACGAGGAGCTGGCCGCGCTGGACGCCGCGCTGCCGGACCAGCCGCGCCGGGTCGCCGTCGCCCTCGCGGGCGAGCGGATGCCCTCCGGCTGGTGGGGCGCCGGTGCCCAGGCCTCCTGGGCGGACGCCGTCGAGGCGGCCCGCACGGTGGCCCGCGCGGCCGGCGTCGAGCTGACCGTGCGCCAGGGCCAGCTGGCGCCCTGGCACCCGGGCCGCTGCGCCGAGCTCGTCGTCGCGGGCACCGACCGGGTCGTCGGCCACGCCGGTGAGCTGCACCCGCGCGTCGTCAAGGCGCTCGGCCTGCCGGCCCGCACGGCCGCGATGGAGATCGACGTCGACCTGCTCACCGCCGACGGCGCCGAGAAGGTCAGCGGCCCGGCCGTCTCCGGCTTCCCGGTGGCGACCCAGGACGTCGCGCTGATCGTCGACACGGCCGTCCCGGCCGCGGACGTGGAGGCCGCGCTGCGCACCGGCGCGGGCGAACTGCTGGAGGCCATCCGGCTGTTCGACGTCTTCACCGGCGAGCAGGTCGGCGAGGGCAAGAAGTCGCTGGCCTACGCGCTGCGCTTCCGCGCCGCCGACCGCACCCTGACCGCCGACGAGGCCACGGCCGCCCGCGAGGCCGCCGTCGCCGAGGCCGTCACCCGTACGGGAGCGGTGCTGCGCGGGGCCTGATCCCGCAGCGCCCGAGAGGGCCCCGTCCTGGACCGCGAGGTCCGGGGCGGGGCCCTCTCGCGTTTCCCCGGCGGGCCTGCCGGCTCTCCCCGCTCTCCCGTTCTCCGGCCTTCCCGACTTGACGATCGATCACCTCGTCGCTTATCTCTTTACCTATGGAAGTAGATAAAGCCGATGAGCAGCCCTCGCCGATCGAGTTCCGCCTCGACCCGGCCTCCGGCGTCCCGACCTACCTCCAGCTCGTGCAGCAGGTCGAACAGGCGCTGCGCATGGGCTGGTTGACGGAGGGGGACCGGCTGCCCCGGGTGCGGGAGGTGGTGGCGGGGCTGGCGATCAACCCCAACACCGTGCTGAAGGCGTACCGGGAGCTGGAGCACCGGGGGCTCGCGGCGGGCCGCCGCGGGCAGGGCACGTTCGTGCGCGGGCTGCCCGCCGGGGTGGTGCCGCTGCGCGAACGGGCTGTGCTGCGGCGGGGGTTGCTGGACTGGATGCGCTCGGCGCGGGCCGCCGGGCTGGACGAGGGGGGGATGGCCGCGGTGTTCGAGGACGCGCTGCGCGACCTGCGTGAAGGCCGGGACGGGGTGGTGGCGTGACGGCCGCCGACACGGTGATCGACTGCGGCGGGCTGGGCAAGCGCTACCGCCGCTCCTGGGCGCTGCGGGACTGCAACCTCGCCGTCCCGGCCGGGCACGTCGTGGCCCTGGTCGGCCCGAACGGCGCCGGCAAGACCACGCTGCTCGGCCTGGCGGCCGGCCTGACCCTGCCCAGTGCGGGCGCGATGACCGTGCTCGGCAGTCAACTCCCCGGCTCTCCCCAGGCGTTGGACAGGATCGGCTTCGTGGCCCAGAACGCCGCGCTCTACCCGGGCCTGCGCGTGCGCGACCTGCTCGCGATGGGCCGTCACCTCAACCGCCGCTGGGACGCCGACCGGGCGCGCACCCACCTGGAGGGCCTCGGCATCCCCCTGGACCGCAAGTACGGGCGCCTCTCCGGCGGCCAGCAGGCCCAGGTCTCGCTCGCCCTGGCGCTCGCCAAGCGGCCCGAACTCCTGCTCCTGGACGAGCCGTTGGCCGCGCTCGACCCGCTCGCCCGGCACGACTTCATGGCCGTGCTGCTGACCGCCGTGGCCGAGGACGGCCTCTCGGTGGTCTTCTCCTCGCACGCCGTCAACGAGCTGGAGCAGAGCTGCGACTACCTGGTGGTGCTCGGCGGCGGCCGGGTCCAGGTGGCGGGGGAGGTGGACGACCTGGTGGCCGGCCACCGGATGCTCACCGGCCCGACCGCCGAGGCGGACGCGGTGGCCGGGCGGCTGCCGGTGGTCCGCGACCGCCGGGCCGGCGTCCAGTCCCACCTGCTGGTCCGCACCGGCGGCCTGGACGCCCCGGTCTCCGACGGCTGGCGCCAACAGCGCGTCGGCCTGGAGGAGTTGGTGATCGCCTACCTGCGCGAGCCGGCCGCCTCCGCCCTCCCCGGCCCGCGCGGGGCCGTCCGTCCGAACGAGAAGGTCCTGCAGTCGTGAGCGCAATCGCCCTTGGTGCGGCCACCGCCTCGCCGCGCCGCAGCGCCGTCCTGCGCGCCGCCGCCATCCGCCACCGCACGGCCGTGCTGACCCTGGTCGGCGTGATGGCGGTGCTGTCCGTCGCGATGCTGCTGCACGGCTGGTACGTCCACACCGGCCTGCACCGCCTCGGGGCCGACTCCTGCGACCCGGACACCGTCGCGTGCCTGGCCACGTACAAGCAGTTCATCCACCGGTACGGCATGCCGTTGCAGACCCTCGACGGGGTGCTCTACGTGCTCGGCGGCGGGTTCGGCGCCTTCGCCGGGGGGCCGCTGCTGGCGAGGGAGTTCGAGCACGGCACGGTCCGCTTCGCGTGGACCCAGGGCGCCGGACGCTCCCGCTGGACGGTCGGCGCGGTGACCGTGGTCGGCGGCGCCGTCGTGGTCGTGGCCGCGCTGTTCGGGGTGGTGCAACGGTGGTGGAGCGAGCCGCTGGTCCGCGAGGCGGGGCAGTTCAACCCGGACATCTTCATGCAGACCTGGCCGGTGATGGCCGGCCGGGTGCTGCTGACCTTCGGGTTGGCCTTGCTCGCGGGCGCGGTGCTGCGCCGCACGGTGGTGGCGGTGGGCGTCGGGCTCGCGGGCTCCGTGGCCCTGCCGTTCGTCGCCCAGGTGTTCCGGACGCACTACCGGCCGCCCCTGGAGGAGGCCGTGCACACGATGACGCCGCTCTCGCTGGACGGGCGCTGGGTGCTGGACGTCTGGTACTCGGACCCGGCCGGGAACCGGATCGGCACGGGCGAGTTCTACGACCGCGGCGGCGACTTCGCCCACCTCCAGGCGATGGTGCGCGACGGCGGCTACACCGCGCACCAGGTGTACCAGCCGGCGGACCGCTTCTGGCCGTTCCAGTTCATCGAGGCCGGTTGGATGCTGGCCCTGGGGATCGCGGCCTGCGCGGCGGCGGTGTGGTGGGTGCGCCGCCGGGCCGTCTGACGGAGAAGTTGAGGAGGGTGTGTCAAAACCCTTGCGGCAGCGGGGCTGTTGGGCGCTAATTTCTCGTTAGGAAAGTTTCCTAACCCCCACGGGAAACGGAGCGTGCACATGCGTCCTCAGCCCCGCCGTGCCGTCGGCATAGCCCTCGCCGCCGTCCTGGTGGCCGCACCCGCCGTGGTCGTCGCCGCCGGTGCGGCCGGCGCCGCGCCGACGGCGGCCGTCCGGCTCAAGGGAGTCGGACTCGACGACCCGCACGAGAAGGACATCGCGATGCGGCTGGTGTCGAGTGCGGAGAACTCCTCGTTGGACTGGAAGGCCCAGTACAAGTACATCGAGGACATCGGTGACGGGCGCGGCTACACCGCCGGCATCATCGGGTTCTGCTCCGGCACGGGCGACATGCTCGACCTCGTCCAGCACTACACCGCGCTCAAGCCCGGCAACGTCCTCGCCAAGTACCTGCCGGCGCTGAAGAAGGTCAACGGCAGCGCGTCGCACGCCGGTCTCGGCACCCCGTTCGTCAAGGACTGGGCCGCCGCCGCCAAGGACCCGGTCTTCCAGCAGGCCCAGAACGACGAGCGCGACCGGGTGTACTTCAACCCCGCCGTCGGCCGGGCCAAGGCGGACGGGCTGCGCGCGCTCGGCCAGTTCGCCTACTACGACGCCATCGTCATGCACGGCCCCGGAGACGGGTCCGACAGTTTCGGCGGCATTCGCGCCGCGGCCATGAAGAAGGCCAGGACCCCGGCCCAGGGTGGTGACGAGGCCACCTACCTCAAGGCCTTCCTGGAGGCCCGCAAGGTGGTCATGAAGAAGGAGGAGGCCCACTCCGACACCAGCAGGGTCGACACCGAGCAGACGGTCTTCCTCGACGCGGGGAACTTCGACCTCAACCCGCCGCTGCACTGGAAGGTCTACGGCGACAGCTACTCGATAGCGAGCTGAGCCCCCGGTGGGCCGGAGGGGATCCCCCCCTGGCCCACCGCACCCTGGTCCACGGTTAATAAGTCCCCTGAATTATCAATATCCACCCCGAATTCGATCTTCGAAAGTGTGAAAGTCCTGTTCATCCCATAACGAATCGAGCATGGGGATAACGAAGTCTCCTCCCCTTATTGACGCATTCGCCCGGTGGGGCTTGACTCCCTCCCCTGCCGCACCGTTCGCGGCGCAGTACAGGAGGCACCACCGAACATGAACAGAGCCATGCGTCTCGCGGCCACGGGCACGGCCGCCGTGTCGCTCGCACTCACCCTCGCGGCCTGCGGGCAGACCGGCGCGGCGCAGAAGCCGGCCTCCGGCGGAGGCGGCGAGGCCATCGGTCTCCTCCTGCCCGACAACGCCTCCTCCACGCGTTACGACGCGTTCGACAAGCCGCTGATCCAGCAGACGGTGACCGGCCTCTGCACCCAGTGCACCCTCGACTACGCCAACGCGGGCGGCGAGGCGATCACCCAGAAGAAGCAGTTCGACGACCTGGTCGCCAAGGGCGTGAAGGTCATCCTGCTCGACCCGGTCGACGCCAAGGTCACCGCACCGTGGGTCGACGCCGCCAACGCCAAGGGCATCAAGGTCGTGTCCTACGACCGGCTGGCGCAGGGCAAGGTCGCCGCGTACGTGTCCTTCGACAACGAGCGCACCGGCGAGCTCCAGGGCCAGTCCCTGCTCGACGCGCTCGGCTCCAAGGCCTCCTCGGCCAACGTCGTGATGATCGACGGCGCCGAGTCCGACCCCAACGCCGCGCAGTTCAAGGCGGGCGCGCACCAGGTGCTGGACGGCAAGGTCAAGAAGATCGCCTACGAGCAGTCCGGCGAGTGGAAGACCGACGTCGCCACGGCGAAGATGAACGAGGCCATCCAGAGCCTCGGGAAGGACGGCATCCAGGCCGTCTACGCCGGGAACGACGGCATGGCCGGCGCCGTCATCGACGCGCTGAAGACCGCGGGCATCAAGAACGTCCCCGTGGGCGGCCAGGACGCGTCCATCGACGCGGTGCGCCGGATCCTCACCGGCGAGCAGGCCTACACCATCTACAAGCCGTACAAGCCGGAGACGGACGCGGCCGGCAGCATCGCCGTCCAGCTCGCCGAGGGCATGGACATCAGCACGACCGCGACCACCCTCACCTCCAGCAACGGGCTGCAGATCCCCTCGCTGCTGCTCACCCCGATCGTGGTGACCAAGGCGAAGGTCGAGGCCACGGTGGTCGGCGGCGGCCTCTACAAGGCGGCCGACATCTGCACCCAGCAGTTCGCGGCGGCCTGCGCCTCGGCCGGGGTCCAGTAGCCGGAGCGCCGGAAAAGGGGCGCGCCCGCACCGGAGATCCGGTGCGGGCGCGCCCTTTCGTGCGTCGGCCGGACGGCTCAGACGCTCGCGGTGTAGTCGTAGAAGCCGCGGCCGGACTTGCGGCCGAGCAGGCCGGCGTCGACCATCCGGGACAGCAGCGGGGGAGCGGCGTACAGCGGCTCCTTGTACTCGTCGTACATCGACTCGGCGATCGACACGATGGTGTCCAGGCCGATCAGGTCGCACAGCCGCAGCGGGCCCATCGGGTGGGCGCAGCCGGCCTCCATGCCCTTGTCGATGTCGGAGGCGGTGGCCACGCCCGACTCGAACATCCGCACCGCGGACAGCAGGTACGGCACCAGCAGGGCGTTGACGACGAAGCCGGCCCGGTCGCGGGCGCGGATCGGCTCCTTGCCGAGCACCTCGGTGGCGAAGGCCTCGACCCGCTCGGTGGTGGCGCCCGAGGTGGTCAGGGTCGGGATGACCTCGACCAGCTTCTGCACCGGCGCCGGGTTGAAGAAGTGCAGACCGATGACCTGCTCGGGCCGCGAGGTGGCGGCGGCCAGCTTGACGATCGGGATCGACGAGGTGTTGGAGGCGAGGATCGCGTCGCGGCGCTGGACCACCTGGTCCAGGGTCTGGAAGATCTGGACCTTGATGTCCTCGCGCTCGGCGACCGCCTCGACGACCAGGTCGCGGTCGGCGAAGTCGGCCAGGTCGGTGGTGAAGGACAGCCGGGCCAGGGCCTCGTCCCGCTGCTCGGGCGCCAGCTTGCCGCGCTTGACCGCCGTCTCCAGGGAGTTGGTCAGCCGGGTGCGGCCGAACTCCAGGGCCTCCCCGCTGGCCTCGGACACCAGGACGTCCAGCCCGGCCCGGGCGAAGACCTCCGCGATGCCCGACCCCATCAGGCCGCAGCCGATCACTCCGACGCGCGCGATGTCACTCACTAGTTGCCCTTCGGTGGTGCTGGGGGTCGCCCAGCGACAGGTGGCCCAGCGTGGCGCTGGTCGGCCCAGCGGTGCTGCTGGACTACGGGCCGGTGTGCCGGAATGGGTGCACCGGTGCACCGTCCCGACGACGTTACTACTCCCTACCGGCCAGTAGGTCACCCCCTCCCCGGCCCGGTGCCGCGCCCGGCACCACGCACCCGAACGGGTGACGGCGCTCCGCCCGCCCGTGCGCCCGGACCCGCGGCCGCCCGGCGCCCGACAGAATGCCGCAGACGGGGGCCGGGGACGGACGAGGGAGCGCGCAGTGCCGACGGGATCGCTCACGGGGCAGGTCGCCCTGGTCACCGGAGCCGGCCGCGGGATCGGCCGCGAGATCGCCATCGGGCTCGCCGCCGAGGGCATGGCCGTCGGCCTGGTCGGCCGCACCCACGCGACGCTCACCGACACGCTCAAGGAGTGCGTCCGGCACGGCTCGCGCGGCGTCGCCGTGACGGCCGACGTCACCCGCCCCGGCTCGGTGCGCGAGGCCGTCCGGCTCGTCGAGCGCGACCTCGGCCCGGTCGACCTGCTGGTCAACAACGCCGGGCAGGTGGACCGCACCGAGGCCCCGATCTGGGAGACCGACCCCAACCAGTGGTGGCAGGTCGTCGAGACCAACCTGCGCGGCCCCTACAACCTCCTGCGCTGCGTCCTGCCCGGCATGGTCGAGCGCCGCCGCGGCCGCGTCGTCAACCTCAACTCCGGCTTCGCGCTGCGCCCGGACGGCCACTACACCGCGTACGCGACGTCCAAGGGCGCGCTGCTCAAGCTCTCCGACAACATGGCGGACTCGCTCGCCGAGCACGGCGTCGTCGTGCTCGACATCAGCCCCGGCGCGGTGGCCACCGACATGACGGCCGGGATGCCGATGTTCCGGGACATGAAGGCCTGGGGCTCGATCCCGTACATGGTCGCGGTCACCGTCGACGCGGCGCGGGGCCGGTTCGACGCGCTGCACGGACGCTTCATCCACGCCGGGCGCGACGACCTGGCGGAGCTCGTCCGCCGCGCGGAGGAGATCCGCGGGACGGACGCGAGGACGCTGCGGCTGCGCCCGTACAAGGACGACGACCCGATGGCCTGAGGCCTTCGGCGGCCCGCCCGGGGTCGGGCTCAGATCGCGGCGAGCTCCTCGTCGGTCAGGCTGCCCGGCGCCCGGCCGGTGCGGGCGAACTCCTCGGCCAGCCGCTGGAACGCCTCGTTGGCCGGCGTCGGCACCCCGTGCAGCCGTCCGAGCAGCACGATCTCGCCGTTCAGGTAGTCCGTCTCGATCGAGCCCGCCCCGCGCGCCAGGCTCTGCCAGGTCGAGCTGCCGCCGCGCGGGGCCCCCGCGACCGGCTCGATCCGCAGCGTCGCGTCGACCAGCCGGACCATCTCCTCCGGGTCGTGGTGCGCGATCCCGGCGGCGGCCAGCACGGCCGCGCCCTCCGCCATCAGGTTCCGGTACAGTCCGCGGCGCAGCTCGCCCTCGTACGGGCCGGCGACGGCGTTCAGGGCGTTGCCGAGGTTGCCGAGCAGCTTGGTGTACTTCCAGCCCATCACGTCGGCCTCGACCGGGGCGCTGAAGCCCGCCCGCTCCAGGTCCGCGGCGATCCGGTCGGCCCGCCCGCCGGCGCCCGCCGGGTAGGCGCCGATCCGCAGCACCCCGCTGACGGGCGTGCCGCCGGCGCTGACCCGCCCCGGCTCCAGGTGGGTGGACGGCATCCAGACGCACACCGCCAGCACCTCGCGGAAGCGGCGCAGCGCGAGCCGCTCGTTCTCCACCCCGTTCTGCGCGCACACCACCGGCAGCCGCTCGCCCGCCGTGCCGCCGCCGGCGACCGGGCGCGGCGCCCACGCGGCCAGCGCGCCGGCGGTGTCCTGCGTCTTGACGGCGAGCACCAGGACGTCGTCCGGGCGCAGCTCCAGCTCCTCCGGCCCGGACACGGCCGGGACCGGCAGCGTCCGGGTGCCGTCCGGTGCGCCGAACGTCAGCCCGTGCTCGCGCAGCGCCGCGAAGTGCGCTCCCCGCGCGACCAGCACGACGTCGCGCCCGCTCTCGTGCAGCCGGGCACCGATCGTGCCGCCGACCGCGCCCGCCCCGATGATGATGTAGCGCATGCGCGAAGCATGGCACGCCGGTGGTGCGCCGGGGGCCGGGTCAGGCGCAGAGCTGACTGGCGGTCACCGGGCCGAGGCCGGCCTTGGCGAGGCCGTCCAGGATGGCCGGCAGGGCGTCCACCGTGCACTGGTGGCCCATGTGCAGTGCGACCACCGAGCCGCCGCGCACCGAGTTGAGGACCCGCCGCTGCAGCTCGGCGGCGGACGGGTCGGCGTAGTCGCGCGGGTCCACGTCGAAGGAGAGCACGTGCTCGTAGCCGACGGCCTTCGCCTGCTCGCGCACCATCGGCGTGGCGTACTGGGCGGCGGACGGGCGGAACCAGCGGCCGATCGAGCCGGTGAGGCGCTGCAGCCGCTCCGCGCACTGGGCGATCTCGGCACGGGCCTGGTCCGGGCTCATCGCGGAGATGTTGAGGTGGTTCTGGGTGTGGTTGCCCAGCTCGTGGCCGGCGTCGAGGATCCGCCGGGCCATCTGCGGCTGCTGGTCGAGCCAGCTGCCGACGGCCATGACGGTCAGCCTGGCGCCGCGCTGCTCGGCGATCTCCAGCAGGGCGGTGGCGAGCTTGGGGTCGCCGCTGCCGTGGAACGTCAGCGCCACGTTCTTGCCGGTGCGCGGCCCGTACGCGACCTCCAGCGGGGTGCCGGGGGCGAGCGGCGGCAGCACGGGCGGGGCGGGCGGCGCGGTGGCGGCGTCGGGGGCCGCGGTGGCGGTGGGCTGCGGCGCGGCCGGATCGGGGGAGGCCGGGCCCTCGCCGCCGTTCCACGCGGGGTCCGTGGTGTGCTGCGGATCGCCGTGCTGCTGCGGGTCGACGTTGCCCGGGTGCACGGCGAGCGAGCCCGGGTCGGCGCGGCGGGGCGCGCCGCTCCCGCACGCGGTGAGGACCCCGCCGGCGGCGGAGAGGGCGGCGAGTTTGGCGGCGGTGCGCAGTACGGCGCGGCGATCGGCAGTCATCGGCAGCCAGCATAGAGACGACGCGCCGGGGCGGCGATCCGGGAACACGCGCGTTGACACCCTGTTTGACGTGCACACACACCTCTCGGTGGGGGCTGCGTAAACCTGAACTCGCCGTGTTTCCACGGCGTGTCGTCGGATACGATCCGGTCGCACCGCGTGCTACGGGGGCGGGGCACCACCGCGGCGGGGCGTTCCCGCCGCGGGAAGCGCAGTGAGCAATGGGGGCGGAACGACATGCACGAGGACACGGCGGACACGGCGACCGGCGGTTCGGACTGGGACTGGGTCGGGGCGGAGGACTGGCAGCCGCCGACCGAGCTCGACACCGGGATACCCCACACCGCCCGGATGTACGACTACTACCTGGGCGGCAAGGACAACTTCGAGGCCGACCGCAAGGCCGCCGAGGCCGCCATCGCCGCCTACCCGGCGCTGCCGCTGCTGGCCCGCACCAACCGGGAATTCCTCGGCCGCGCGGTCGAGTTCGCGGCCGGCCGGGGCATCCGGCAGTTCGTCGACATCGGCACCGGCATCCCCGCCGCGGGCTCGACCAGCGAGGTCGCGCGGAAGGTCGCCCCGGACGCGCACGTCGTGTACGTCGACAACGACCCGATCGTCGCCACCCACGCCCGCGCGCTGCTGGCCGGCCACCCCGCCGGACACACCTCGGTCATCGAGGCCGACCTGCGCGACCCCGAGGCGATCCTCGGCCACCCGGCCCTGCGCGCCGCCGTCGACCTGGCCGAGCCGGTCGCGCTGATGCTGGTGGCCGTCCTGCACTTCGTCCGCGACGAGGAGGGCGCGCAGAAGATCGTCGCCACCCTGCGCGACGCGCTCGCCCCCGGCAGCGCCCTGATCCTCTCCCACGGCAGCCCCGACTTCGCCTCGCGGCAGAGCGTGGACGAGGGCGCCCGCATCTACAAGGGCGCGAGCGCCCCGCTGGTGCTGCGCCCGCGCGCGAGCGTCGAACCCTTCTTCGGCGACTTCGAGTTCGCCGGCCCCGGCCTCGTCCAGCTCCCGCTCTGGCGCCCCACCGCCGGCCACGTCTCCACCACCGACCTCCCCGAAGGCTGGCAGGACGTGTCCGCGTACGCGGGCGTCGCGTTCAAGAAATAGCCGTCTCCCCGAGCACCTCCGCGGGCCGCAGGTCGGATCGCGGGTGGGCCCCGGCACCCCCCTCCCGGCGCCGGGACCCTCCCGCACTCACTGCTCCGCACACTAGACGGCAGCACTGACAACGCCTCACCCGTACGGGTTAGCCTGCGGCGTGACCCCAGCACTGCCGCCCCTGCCCCCGGCCGTCGTCGACCTCCTGGACGCCCTCGACGCCCCGCCCCGGCTGCGCGCGCATCTCGCGCTCGTCCACGAAGTCGCCGCGACGATCGCCGACCACTGCGCCGCCACCGGCCTGGACCTCGACCGCGAGGCGCTGCTGTACGGCGCCGCCACCCACGACATCGGCAAGACCGTCCACCCCGAGGAGCTCTCCGGCCCCGGCTCGGCCCACGAGCCCGCCGGCCACGCCCTGCTGCGCGAGCGCGGCGTCCCCGAGCGGCTGGCCCGCTTCGCCCGCAGCCACGCGAGCTGGGGCGAGCCGGGCGCCACCGTCGAGGAGCTGCTGGTCAGCCTGGCCGACAAGGCGTAGAAGAACAGCCGGGTCCGCGACCTGGAGGACCGCGTGGTCGAGCGCCTCGCGACCGCCACCGGCCGCGCGCCCTGGGAGGTGTTCCTCGACCTCGACGACCTGCTCACCCGGATCGGCGACGACGCCCCGCGTCGGCTCGCCGTGCAGGCCGCGTATCCCGTCCGGTAGCTCAGCGCCCGCGCAGCTCGTCGAGGTCGCGGCGCTCGCGCTTGGTGGGGCGTCCGGCGCCGCGGTCGCGCTCGAAGAACGGGGCGACGAGCTCGCGCGGCGGGCGGGGCGGGCTCAGGTCGGTGAGGCACTCGGCCGCCACGGACGCCCCGACCCGCTTGCGGATCGGCTTGCGCACCACGACGACCCGCTCGTACCCCTCCTCGCGGACCCGCACCTCGTCGCCCGCCCGCAGCGGCTGGGCCGGCTTGGCCCGCTCGCCGTTCACGCGGACGTGCCCCGCCCGGCAGGCGGCCGCCGCCAGCGCGCGCGTCTTCACGAGCCGGACCGACCAGATCCAGCTGTCCACGCGGACGCTTCCCTCGTCTTCAGCCATTCCGGAAGTCTAGGACCATGGCTCTATGCAGCGCGTACGGCCGCCGGCGCCTCCTGGACGGCCCAGCCGTTCCCGTCCGGATCGTTGAAGAACACGAACGAGTTCCAGGCCTCGCCGTGCCCGTTCACCCGCACCCCGGCCTCGAAGTGCTGCACCGGGCTGACCTCCACGCCGCGCGCCGCCAGTTCGGCGTGCGCCTTGTCGATGTCCGCCACCACCAGCTGCAGGCCCTTGACGGACCCGGGCGGTGCCTCGATCACGCCCTTGCCGACGACGATCGAGCACCGGGAGCCCGGTGGCGTCAGCTGCACCACCCGGACCCCGTCGCGCAGCCGGGTGTCGTGATCGACGGTGAAGCCGGCCTGCTCCTCGTAGAACACCTTCGCGCGGTCCACGTCCGCCACCGGGAGCACGACCACTTCGAGCTTCCAGTCCATCGCCCTCACCCCTCTCGGTCGGGGCTCTTCCAGTATCCGTCCGAATCCGTTCCCCGTCGGCTCGTCGGCTAGCCTGAGAAGACGATGAATCCCCAGAGCACGCCCGCCGCCACAGCGCCGTTCACCACCCCGTTCGGCACCTTCGACCTCACCAGGTACCCCGAGGACCCGCGCGAGCGGCTGCGCGCCTGGGACGCCGCCGACGAGTACCTGCTGCGCCACCTCGCCGGCGAGGCCGACAGCGCCGGCGGCACCGCCACCGAGCTGGCCGGCCGCCGCGTCGCCGTCCTCGGCGACCGCTGGGGCGCCCTGGCCACCGCGCTGGCCGCGCACCGGCCCGTGCAGATCGGCGACTCCCACCTCGGCCGCGAGGCCACCCGCGCCAACCTCGCCCGCGCCGGCGCCCTCGCCGACCCGGACCGGCTGCTCACCACCCGGGACACCCCGCCGGAGCGGATCGACGTCCTGCTGGTGCGCGTCCCCAAGAGCCTCGCCCTGCTGGAGGACCAGCTGCACCGGCTCGCCCCCGCCGTCCACCCCGGCACGGTCGTGATCGGCACGGGCATGGTCACCGAGATCCACACCTCCACCCTCGAACTCTTCGAGAAGGTCCTCGGCCCCACCCGGACCTCGCTGGCCGTCCGCAAGGCCCGGCTGATCTTCTGCACCCCCGACCCGGCGCTCGACCCCGGCCCCAGCCCGTGGCCGCACCGCTACGCCCTGCCCGCCGACATCGGCCCGGTCTCCGGGCGCACGGTCGTCAACCACGCCGGCACCTTCTGCGCCGAGCGCCTCGACATCGGCACCCGCTTCTTCCTCGGCCACCTGCCGGTCCCCGCCCCCGGCGACCGCGTGGTCGACCTGGGCTGCGGCAACGGCGTGGTCGGCACCGCCGCCGCCCTGGCGGGCCCGGGCGCCGAACTGCTCTTCGTCGACGAGTCCCACCAGGCCGTCGCCTCCGCCGAGGAGACGTTCCGGGCGAACCTCGGCACCGAGGCCAGGGCCGAGTTCCTGACGGCGGACGCGCTCGCGCCCGGGGTGATCGCCCCCGGCTCGGTGGACCTCGTCCTGAACAACCCCCCGTTCCACTCGCACCAGGCGACCACCGACGCCACCGCGTGGCGGATGTTCACCGGCGCCCGCCGCGCCCTGCGCCCGGGCGGCGAGCTCTGGGTGGTCGGCAACCGCCACCTCGGCTACCACGCCAAGCTGCGCCGCCTGTTCGGCAACTGCCAACTCGTGGCCGGGAACCCCAAGTTCGTGGTGCTGCGAGCCGTCAAACGCTGAGCCCGGCCGACCGCCCGCCGGTCCCGGCGGGTGGTCTCCGCACATACTCCTTGCATGAATGTTCCGTGCTGCGTATATTCATGCCACGACCAAGGAGGAACGCCATGGCATTGCGAGTCGCCGTCGCCGGCGCGAGCGGATACGCGGGCGGCGAGGTGCTGCGCCTGCTGCTCGGCCACCCCGAGATGGAGATCGGGGCGCTGACCGGCGGCTCGAACGCCGGTACGAGGCTGGGTGCGCTGCAGCCGCACCTGATCCCGCTCGCCGACCGTGTCCTGGAGCCCACCACCCCCGAGGTGCTGGCCGACCACGACGTGGTGTTCCTCGCGCTGCCGCACGGCCAGTCCGCGGCGGTCGCCGAGGCGCTCGGCCCGAACGTGCTGGTCGTCGACTGCGGCGCCGACTTCCGGCTCAAGGCCGCCGCCGACTGGGAGCAGTTCTACGGCTCCGCGCACGCCGGCACCTGGCCCTACGGCCTGCCCGAACTGCCCGGCCACCGGGCCGCGTTGAAGGGCAGCAACCGGATCGCCGTGCCCGGCTGCTACCCGACGGCCGTCTCCCTCGCGCTGTTCCCGGCCTACGCCGCCGGGCTCGCCGAGCCCGAGGCCGTCGTGGTCGCCGCCTCCGGCACCTCCGGCGCGGGCAAGGCGGCCAAGACGCACCTGCTCGGCAGCGAGGTCATGGGCAACGTGAGCCCGTACGGCGTCGGCGGCGTGCACCGGCACACCCCCGAGATGGCGCAGAACCTCAGCCCGCTCGCGGGCGAGCCGGTCACCGTCTCCTTCACGCCCACGCTCGTCCCGATGCCGCGCGGCATCCTCGCGACCTGCTCCGCCAAGGCCCGCCCCGGCGTGACGGCCGAGGGCCTGCGCGCCGCCTACGCCGAGGCGTACGGGACCGAGCCGTTCGTCCACCTGCTGCCCGAGGGCCAGTGGCCGCAGACCAGCAGCGTGTACGGCGCCAACACCGCCCTCGTCCAGGTCGCCCTGGACCCGGCCGCCGGGCGGATCATCGCGATCAGCGCGATCGACAACCTCGTCAAGGGCACCGCCGGCGGCGCGGTGCAGAGCATGAACATCGCCCTCGGCCTGCCCGAGGACCTGGGCCTTCCCCTGAACGGAGTCGCACCGTGACCAGTCCCGCCGTGACCAGTCCTGTCGGCGTCGGAGTGACGGCCGCCAAGGGCTTCCGCGCCGCCGGGGTCACTGCCGGCATCAAGGCCTCCGGCACCCCTGACCTCGCCCTCGTCGTCAACGACGGCCCCTCGTTCGCCGCCGCCGGAGTGTTCACCGCGAACCGCGTCAAGGCCGCGCCCGTCCTGTGGTCCGAGCAGGTCCTCAAGGGCGGCCTGGTCTCCGCCGTCGTCCTCAACTCCGGTGGCGCCAACGCCTGCACCGGCCCGCTCGGCTTCCAGGACACCCACGCCACCGCCGAGAAGGCGGCCGAGGAACTGAAGGTCAACGCGGCCGAGGTCGCCGTCGCCTCCACCGGCCTGATCGGCGTCCGCCTGCCGATGGACATCCTGCTGCCCGGCGTCGCCCTGGCCGCCCAGGAGCTCAGTGCGACCGGCGGCGAGGCCGCCGCGATCGCCATCAAGACCACCGACACCGTCCACAAGACCGCCCAGGTCACCAGCCCGGCCGGCTGGACGGTCGGCGGCATGGCCAAGGGCGCGGGCATGCTCGCCCCGAGCCTCGCCACCATGCTGGTCGTGCTCACCACCGACGCCGTCGCCGACGCCGCCGCCCTCGACGCGGCCCTGCGCGGCGCCACCCGCACCACCTTCGACCGGATCGACTCCGACGGCTGCATGTCGACCAACGACACCGTGCTGCTGCTCGCCTCCGGCGCCTGCGGCGTCACTCCGGACGCGGCCGAGTTCGCCGAGGCCGTCCGCACCGTCAGCGCCGACCTCGCCCGCCAGCTGATCTCCGACGCCGAGGGCGCGAGCAAGGACATCCGGATCGACGTCACCGGCGCCGCCACCGAGGACGAGGCCGTCGACGTCGCCCGCACGATCGGCCGCAACAACCTGCTCAAGTGCGCCATCCACGGCGAGGACCCCAACTGGGGCCGGGTGCTGGCCGCGATCGGCACCACCAGCGCCGCCTTCGACCCCGACGCGCTGGACGTCGCCATCAACGGCGTCTGGGTCTGCAAGGACGGCGGCGTCGGCGAGGACCGCGACCTGGTGGACATGAGCGGCCGGGACGTCGTCATCACCGCGAACCTCAACGCCGGTACGGCGAGCGCCTCGCTGTGGACCAACGACCTGACGGCCGACTACGTTCACGAGAACAGCGCCTACTCGACCTGACCGGCGTCACTTCGCCCACGCCATCCTGGTCCGCGCAACCCGAGCCGCGGCATCCGTTCCGCGCCATCCTCCCCAGCCTCTGGCCGGGGGGACCCCCATCGACGAGGGAAACCCGTGCAGATCGCACCCAAGGGCGAACAGGCCCGCAACAACACCGCGTTGCCGAAGGCCATAACGCTGATCGAGGCGCTGCCGTGGCTGGAGCGCTTCCACGGCAAGACCGTCGTGATCAAGTTCGGCGGCAACGCGATGGTCGACGACAGCCTCAAGGCGGCCTTCGCCCAGGACGTCGTCTTCCTCCGCTACGCCGGCCTGCACCCCGTCGTCGTGCACGGCGGCGGCCCGCAGATCAGCGCCCAGCTGGACAAGCTCGGCCTGGAGTCCAGCTTCACCAACGGCCTGCGCGTCACCACCCCCGAGACCATGGACGTCGTCCGGATGGTGCTCGCCGGGCAGGTGCAGCGCGAACTGGTCGGCCTGCTCAACGAGCACGGCCCGTTCGCCGTCGGCATGACCGGCGAGGACGCGCACACCATGACGGCCGTCAAGCGCTACGCGGTGGTGGACGGCGAGCAGGTCGACATCGGCCTGGTCGGCGACATCGTCAACATCGAGGCCGGCGCGGTGAAGGCGCTCATCGCCGACGGCCGCATCCCGGTCATCTCCTCGATCGCGCGCGGCACCGACGGCCACGTCTACAACATCAACGCCGACACCGCCGCCTCCGCCCTCGCGGTCGCGCTCGGCGCCGAGATGCTGGTCGTCCTCACCGACGTCGAGGGCCTGTACAAGGACTGGCCCGACTCCGACGACGTGATCAGCCAGCTCGGCGCAAGCGAGCTGGAGGCGCTGCTGCCCGGCCTGGCCAGCGGCATGCTCCCCAAGATGGAGGGCTGCCTGCGCGCCGTCCGCTCCGGCGTGGGCACCGCCAGGGTGCTGGACGGCCGGGTGCCGCACAGCCTCCTGCTGGAGATCTTCACCGACGAGGGCATCGGCACGATGGTCGTGCCGGACGACGAACCGACCGTGACCGGGGGACTGGCATGACGCACAACGAGCAGCTCGCCGAGCGCTGGCAGCACGCCTTCACCGACAACTACGGCACCCCGCGCATCCCGCTGGTCCGCGGCGAGGGCGCCACGCTGTGGGACGCGGACGGCAAGCAGTACACCGACCTGCTCGGCGGCATCGCCGTCAACGCCCTCGGCACCGCCCACCCGGCCGTCGTCGAGGCCGTGAGCCGGCAGATCGCCACCCTCGGCCACGTCTCCAACCTCTTCATGGCCGAGCCGACCATCGCCCTCGCCGAGCGGCTGCTGGAGCTGGACGGCCGCGAGGGCGGCCGGGTGTTCTTCTGCAACTCCGGCGCCGAGGCCAACGAGGCCGCGTTCAAGATCAGCCGCCGCACCGGCCGCACCCACCTGGTCGCCCTGGAGGGCGGCTTCCACGGCCGGACGATGGGCGCGCTCGCGCTCACCGGCCAGCCCGCCAAGCAGGACCCGTTCCGCCCGCTGCCCGGCGACGTCACCCACGTCCCGTTCGGCGACGTCGAGGCGCTGCGCGCGGCCGTCACCACCGAGACCGCCGCCGTCTTCCTGGAGCCCATCCAGGGCGAGAACGGCGCGATCCCGCTGCCCGAGGGCTACCTGCTCGCCGCGCGCGAGATCACCCGGGCCACCGGCACGCTGCTCGTCCTGGACGAGATCCAGACCGGCGTCGGCCGCACCGGGCACTGGTTCGCCCACCAGGCCGTCGAGGGTGTCGAGCCGGACGTCGTCACCCTCGCCAAGGCGCTCGGCGGCGGCCTGCCGATGGGCGCGTTGCTCACCTTCGGGCCGGCCACCGAGCTGCTCACCCCGGGCCAGCACGGCACCACGTTCGGCGGCAACCCGGTGGCCGCGGCGGCCGGGCTCGCGGTGCTCGACACGATCGAGTCCGAGGGCCTCCTGGAGCACGTCCGCAAGATCGGCGACCGGCTGCGCCAAGGCGTCGAGGCGCTCGGCGACCCGCTGGTCTCGCACGTGCGCGGCGCCGGCCTGCTGCTCGGCATCGTGCTCACCGAGCCGGTGTCCGCGCAGGTCCAGGCCGTCGCGCAGGAGGCCGGGTTCCTGGTCAACGCCGCCGTCCCGGACGCCGTCCGGCTCGTTCCGCCGCTCGTGCTGACCGAGCAGGAGGCGGACGCCTTCCTCGCGGCGCTGCCCGGCATCCTCCGATCGGTGCGCGAGGGCGCCCCGGCCGATGCGAGCCGACGGTAGTCCGGGAGAATAATCACATGACCGCTTCCAACCCCGGCCCGTCCGCCGCCGGCCCGACGCCGCAGGTGCCGCAGACCCGCACCGCGCGCCACCGCCGGATCGTGGACCTGCTCACCCGCCAGCCCGTGCGCTCGCAGAGCCAGCTCGCCAAGCTGCTCGCCGACGACGGACTCGTGGTGACCCAGGCCACCCTCTCCCGGGACCTGGACGAGCTGGGCGCGGTCAAGATCCGCAACCGGGACGGCGCGCTCATCTACGCCGTCCCGGCCGAGGGCGGCGACCGCACGCCGCGCGCCCCGATGGGGGAGTCGGCCAGCGAGGGCCGGATGGCCCGGCTGGCCGGCGAGCTCATGGTCTCCGCCACCGCCTCCGGCAACCTGGTCGTGCTGCGCACCCCGCCGGGCGCCGCGCAGTTCCTCGCCTCGGCGATCGACCAGGCCGAGGTGTTCGAGATCATCGGCACGATCGCGGGCGACGACACCGTCCTGCTGATCAGCCGGGACCCGTCCGGCGGGCAGGCGCTCGCCGACCACCTCATGCAACTCGCCCAGGCGAAGGCGCAGTAACGCGTCCGACCCCGCACGACCCGCGCAGGACCCCTCAGCCCCGGCCGGTGGAGCACTCCACCGGCCGGGGTTTTGTGTTTCATACGGCGTAGTGCATACTTATGCCCATCGCCGCAAACCTGTACGGCCCCGAACGTGGAGTTGAGAGGAGAAAGCCGTGACCGAGCGCGTCATACTCGCCTACTCGGGCGGACTGGACACGTCCGTCTGCATCGGCTGGATCGCCGAGGAGACGGGCGCGGAGGTCATCGCCGTCGCCGTCGACGTCGGCCAGGGCGGCGAGGACCTCGACGTCATCCGTCAGCGCGCGCTGGACTGCGGCGCCGTCGAGGCCGAGGTCGCGGACGCCCGGGACGAGTTCGCCGACGAGTACTGCCTGCCCGCCATCAAGGCCAACGCGCTCTACCAGGGCCAGTACCCGCTGGTCTCCGCGCTCTCCCGGCCGGTCATCGTCAAGCACCTGGCCGCCGCCGCGAAGAAGCACGGCGCCACCACCGTCGCCCACGGCTGCACCGGCAAGGGCAACGACCAGGTCCGGTTCGAGGTCGGCATCAACTCCCTGGCCCCCGGCCTCAGGTGCATCGCCCCGGTCCGCGACTACGCGATGACCCGGGACAAGGCCATCGCCTTCGCCGAGGCCAAGGGCCTGCCGATCGCCACCACCAAGAAGTCGCCGTACTCGATCGACCAGAACGTCTTCGGGCGGGCCGTCGAGACCGGCTTCCTGGAGGACATCTGGAACGCCCCGATCGAGGACGTCTACGAGTACACGCAGGACCCGGCCGCCCCGTGCGAGGCCGACGAGGTCGTCATCACCTTCGAGGCCGGCGTCCCGGTCGCGATCGACGGCCGCAAGGTCACCGTCCTGGAGGCCGTCGAGGAGCTCAACCGGCGGGCGGGCGCCCAGGGCGTCGGTCGGCTGGACCTGGTCGAGGACCGGCTGGTCGGCATCAAGTCCCGGGAGATCTACGAGGCCCCCGGCGCGATCGCCCTGATCACCGCCCACCAGGCCCTGGAGAACGTCACCGTCGAGCGCGAACTCGCCCGCTACAAGCGGCAGGTGGAGCAGCGCTGGGCCGAACTCGTCTACGACGGCCTCTGGTTCTCCCCGCTCAAGCGCGCGCTGGACGGCTTCGTCGACGAGGCCAACCGGTACGTCTGCGGCGACATCCGGATGGTGCTGCACGGCGGCCGGGCCGTCGTCAACGGCCGTAAGTCCGACCAGTCGCTGTACGACTTCAACCTCGCCACGTACGACACCGGCGACACCTTCGACCAGTCGATGTCCAAGGGCTTCATCGAGATCTTCGGGATGTCCTCGAAGCTCGCCGCCCGCCGCGACCTCGCCTGACCCGCCCCGCTAGAGTCCCCCAACACCCGTACCCCGTAAGGAGCCCACGCGATGACCGCCGACCAGAACGCCGACGTCCGCCTCTGGGGCGCGCGCTTCGCCGACGGCCCGTCCGAGGCCCTGGCCAAGCTCTCCGCCTCGGTCCACTTCGACTGGCGCCTCGCGCCCTACGACATCGCCGGTTCCAAGGCCCACGCCCGGGTCCTGCACAAGGCCGGCCTGCTCAGCGCCGAGGAACTCGCCGGCATGCTGGCCGGTCTCGACAAGCTGCTCGCCGACGTCCGGGCCGGCACCTTCACCGGCACCGTCGCCGACGAGGACGTCCACACCGCCCTGGAGCGCGGCCTGCTGGAGCGGCTCGGCGCCGAGCTCGGCGGCAAGCTGCGGGCCGGGCGCTCCCGCAACGACCAGATCGCCACGCTGTTCCGGATGTACCTGCGGGACCACGCGAAGACCATCGGCGGACTGCTCCTGGACCTCCAGCACGCCCTGGTCGGGCTGGCCGAGGCGCACCCCGACACCGCGATGCCGGGCCGCACCCACCTCCAGCACGCCCAGCCCGTCCTCTTCGCCCACCACGTCCTCGCGCACGTGCAGGCCCTCGGCCGGGACGCCGAGCGGCTGCGCCAGTGGGACGCCCGCACCGCCGTCTCGCCGTACGGCTCCGGGGCGCTGGCCGGCTCCTCGCTCGGCCTCGACCCGCAGGCCGTCGCCGCCGACCTCGGTTTCGAGGGCGGCTCGGTCGGCAACTCCATCGACGGCACGGCCTCGCGCGACTTCGTCGCCGAGTTCGCGTTCGTGACCGCGATGATCGGCATCAACCTCTCCCGCATCGCGGAGGAGGTGATCATCTGGAACACCAAGGAGTTCGGCTTCATCACGCTGCACGACGCCTTCTCCACCGGTTCCTCGATCATGCCGCAGAAGAAGAACCCGGACATCGCCGAGCTCGCCCGCGGCAAGTCCGGCCGCCTGATCGGCAACCTGACCGGCCTGCTGGCCACCCTCAAGGCGCTGCCGCTCGCCTACAACCGGGACCTCCAGGAGGACAAGGAGCCGGTCTTCGACTCCTGCGACACGCTGGAGGTGCTGCTGCCCGCGTTCACCGGGATGATGGCCACCCTCACCGTGCACCGGGAGCGGCTGGAGGAGCTGGCCCCGGCCGGCTTCTCGCTCGCCACCGACATCGCCGAGTGGCTGGTCAAGCAGGGCGTGCCGTTCCGGGTCGCGCACGAGGTGGCCGGCGCCTGCGTCAAGGTGTGCGAGGCGCAGGGCATCGAGCTGTCGGACCTGACGGACGAGCAGTTCGCCTCGATCTCGGCGCACCTGACGCCCGAGGTCCGGTCGGTCCTCAGCGTCCACGGCGCGATCGCGTCCCGCAACGGGCGCGGCGGCACGGCGCCGTCCGCGGTGGCCGTACAGCTCGGCGAGGTGAAGGCGGACCTGGCGGTCCAGCAGGAGTGGGTCCAGGGCTGACTCCTGGTGCAGTGGGGGAGGGGCGCGGCGGACGGACCGCCGCGCCCCCGTCCGTTACGCGCGACCGGCTGGGCGTAACCGGCCGCCGCCCTTACAGGTCAAGCACGGTGTGTGTCCCACCCTTCCGACCGTCCCCTCCGCCGAGGACCAGTTCCTCGCCGAGCGCCGCCGCCGCGTCGTCCGCGACGCGGTGGCCGCCCTGCCCGGTCGCTGCCCCCAGCTGGTCGCCGCCCTCGCCGAGGACCCGCCGCCGACGTACCGCGAACTCTCCGCACGCCTCGGCATGCCCCGCGGCTCCATCGGCCCCACCCGCTCCCGCTGCCTCGCCTGCCTCCGCGCCCTCCTCCACACCGAGCGCTACCCATGACGCCCCCCGGGCCGGCCCCACCCCGTCCGGCTCCCGGCCGCCTCTGCCTCCACTCGCGTGACCCTCGCCACGTCCGGTTGTCGTCCCCTCCTCCCGACCTCCTCCCGGCCCCCTTCCGGCCCCCGCGCGGGCTTCGCGAACCCCGCCGTCCGGCCCCCGGCCGCCCCTCCCTCCACTCGCGTGACCCTCGCCACGTCCGGCCGCCAAAAGGTTGAGAGGAGCTGACACCCGGGTAGAGCGCTGGCGAACCCAGCTCTTGACGGTGTCGCGATCACTCGGATACTGAGCGTGAGCGCGTCACCCTCTGCGCGCCGGGCACGACGATGGGGAGGCCCCAGCACATGGGCATGAGCGTGATCATCTCGGCGGCGGACGCCGAGGACGCGGAGCAGATCCTCAAGCTCCAGTACCTCGGCTACCAGGCCGAGGCCGAGCTGTACGGCGACTGGGCGATCGAGCCCCTCACGCAGACTCTGGAGAGCCTGCGCGCCGAACTGTCCGAGCAGCACTTCCTGGTCGCCCGCCTCGGCGACGAGGTCGTCGGCACCGTCCGCGGCCGGGTCGACGACGACGGCATCGGCCGGATAGGGCGTCTGGTCGTCCACCCCCGGATGCAGCGGCACGGCCTCGGAGGCCGCCTCCTGGAGGCGCTGGAGCGCCGCCTGGCGGAGGACGGTGGCCACGTCACCGCCTACCGCCTGTTCACCGGCCACCGCAGCCTCGGGAACCTTCGCCTGTACGCCCGCCAGGGCTACCTGCAGACGGGCGTCGAGCAGGTCAGCGGCAGCCTGAGCTTCGTGCACCTGGAGAAGCCCGTCGCGACGCCGTTCGCCGCGACCGCCTGAACCCTTCGCGCCGCCCCGCGGATTCGGCGCCGCCACGACCAGGACAGCCACGATGCGGCCTGTCCCGAGGCGGCGCCGATTCGCGTTTTTGCAGGTCAAAGCGATTCGTGTCCGCATTGCGGACAGCGCATCCAGATAATTGGGCCTCGAACAGCCCATCTGATTTACTGGCTCACATGACTGCGACGACGAATTGGACCCCCACCGGCACCATGCCGGCAGGTGAGCGTGCCATGTGCCGTCGAATGTGTCACTGCTGAGGGCCACCGTCCCCACTCCTCGCGCCCCGAAGCGAGACCCCGGCGCCGCTCCCGTTCGTGTGAGCGCGCCCAGCCTGCCGCACCCCCCTGCGTCCGCATGCCCGCCCACCCGCGGCTGCCGATGACTCGTAAGGGCCACGCCGTCGCGCGGCCCGGCCGCCCAGCGGCCACGATCAAGGGGTGGCAGGTCCGGATCCCCCTGGCGAAGCGCCGTAGACGCCGCCGACCGCAACCCGGTCGGGCGGTCGACGCGCCGCCCGCCCCCGACCCACGGAAGCTGCTGTGATCACCACCACGGACCTCACGAAGGTCTACCGCTCCCGAGGCCGCGAGGTGACCGCCCTCGCCGGTGTCGACCTGCACGTCCGTCCGGGCGAGGTCTACGGAGTCGTCGGCACCAGCGGCGCCGGCAAGTCCACCCTCATCCGCTGCGTGAACATGCTGGAGCGCCCGACCTCCGGCACCGTCACCGTGGACGGGGTCGAGCTGACCGCGCTGTCCGGCGGCGAGAACCGGGCCGGCAAGGAGCTGCGCGAGGCGCGGCGCCGGATCGGCATGGTCTTCCAGCACTTCAACCTGCTCGCCTCGCGGACGGTCCAGCAGAACGTCGAGCTCCCGCTGGAGATCATCGGCCTCGACCGCACCGGGCGCCGCCGCAAGGCCGCCGAGCTGCTCGACCTGGTCGGCCTCGGCGACAAGGCCCGCAGCTACCCCAACCAGCTCTCCGGCGGCCAGAAGCAGCGCGTCGGCATCGCCCGTGCCCTGGCCGGCGACCCGAAGGTGCTGCTCTCCGACGAGGCCACCTCGGCGCTCGACCCGGAGACCACCCGCTCGATCCTCAAGCTGCTGCGCGACCTCAACCAGCAGCTCGGCCTGACCGTCCTGCTGATCACCCACGAGATGGACGTCATCAAGTCCGTCTGCGACTCCGCCGCCCTGATGCGCGGCGGCCGGGTGGTCGAGGCGGGCGAGCTGACCGACCTGCTCGCCAAGCCCGGTTCGGAGCTGGCCCGCGAGCTGTTCCCGCTCAGCGAGTTCGGCACCGGCCACCCCGGTTCGACCGTGCTGGAGATCACCTTCCAGGGCGACGCCCCGGCCCAGCCGTTCGTCTCCCAGCTCGCCCGCACCTACCAGATCGACATCAACATCCTGGGCGCCGCGGTGGAGACCATCGCCGGCCGGATGGTCGGCCGCATGCGGGTCGAGCTGTCCGGCGGCCACCAGGACAACGTGGTGCCGATCGGCTACCTGCGCGAGCAGGGCCTGCAGGTGGACGTACTGGGCGCGGCGGACGGAGCGGTGGCATGACCTGGGACCAGATGCAGGCCCTGATGTGGCCGGCCACGCAGGAGACCTTCCAGATGGTGGGCCTGTCCGCGCTGTTCACGGTGCTGCTCGGCCTGCCGCTGGGCGTCCTGCTGGTGCTGACCGACAAGGGCGGCCTGCTGGCCAACCGGGCCGTCAACAAGGCCGTCGCCTTCGTCGTGAACATCGCCCGCTCGGTGCCGTTCATCATCCTGATGATCGCCCTGATCTCGTTCACCCGCTGGCTGGTGGGTACCTCCATCGGCTGGCAGGCGGCGACCGTGCCGCTCACGATCGGCGCCATCCCGTTCTTCGCCCGCCTGGTCGAGACCTCGGTCCGCGAGGTCGACCGCGGCCTGGTCGAGGCCGTCCAGTCCATGGGCGCCGGTACCTGGACGATCGTGCGCAAGACCCTGCTGCCGGAGGCGCTGCCGGGCCTGGCCGCCTCGGTGACCACCACGATCATCACGCTGATCGGCTACTCGGCGATGGCCGGCACGGTCGGCGGCGGCGGCCTCGGCACCCTGGCCGTCAACTACGGCTACCAGCGCTTCGAGACGGCCTTCATGTGGGTGATCGTCGCCGAGCTGGTGATCATCGTCACCGCCGTCCAGCTGATCGGCGACTTCGCCGTCCGCCGCCTCGCCAACCGCGGCCGCTCCGGCGGCGGCCGGACCCGCCTGCTGCGCGGCACCCCGGCGGCCCGCGACGAGGACCTCGTCGCCCCCTAGACCTCCCGCGCCCGACTCCGGCCGCGGCTCCCCGCATCACGCAGAAAGGCACTTTTCGTGCGCAACGCCCTGAAGTTCACCAGCGTCCTCGCCACCGCGGGCATCGCCCTCTCGCTCGCCGCCTGCGGCAGCTCCGGTTCGTCGTCCTCGGACCCGAACGCGCCGCTGACCGTCGTCGCCAGCCCCACCCCGCACGGCCAGATCCTCAAGTTCGTCAAGGACAACCTCGCGGACAAGGCGGGCCTGAAGCTCGACATCAAGGAGGTCACCGACTACGTGACCCCCAACACCGCGGTGCAGGACGGCTCGGCCGACGCCAACTACTTCCAGCACGTCCCGTACCTGGAGGACTTCAACAAGAAGCACGGCACCGACATCGTCTCGGTCGAGCCGGTGCACCTGGAGCCGCTGGGCGTCTACTCCAAGAAGGTCAAGTCGATCGCCGACCTGCCGGACGGCGCCACCGTCGGTCTGCCGAACGACGCCACCAACGAGGGCCGCGCCCTCAAGCTGCTCGCCGACAACCAGCTCATCACGCTGAAGGACGGCGTCACCACCGCCGCCACCCCGGCCGACGTCACCGGCAACCCGAAGCACCTCAAGTGGAAGGAGCTGGAGGCCGCCCAGCTGCCCCGCTCCGTCGCCGACCTCGACGCCGCCGTCATCAACGGCAACTACGCGCTGGACTCCGGCCTGAAGCCGGCCACCGACGCGCTCGTGCTGGAGAAGGCCGAGGGCAACCCGTACGCCAACATCCTCGCCGTCAAGAAGGGCAAGGAGAACGACCCGCGGGTCAAGAAGCTCGCCGAGCTGCTGCACTCGCCCGAGGTGAAGAAGTACATCGACGACACCTTCAAGGGCTCGGTCGTCCCGGCCTTCTGATCGTCGGACAACTCCGCACGCCGTGCCGCCCGACCGGGCCCCCGCCGCACTCCGGCGGGGGCCCGGTCGGGCAGTATGCACCAGGGGCGCCCGGCCCGGGGGCGTTCTGACGTACCGTCGTGCGGGCGGCGCACCACGTGGTACCCGGGGCGCGCCGGAGGCGTACGGTGTTGTGTTCACGACCCGGCGAGGAGAGACGGCATGGCAGCGAGCTTCCCCGAGACCGCCATCAGCACCGAACGGCTGTTGCTGCGGCCGCTTTCGGAGGACGACGCGCCCGGTCTCGCCACGATGATGGCCGACGACCTCGTCCTCGCCTGGACGGACCTGCCGCACCCCTTCACCGAGCAGTACGCGGCCGACCTCGCCCGCACCCTCGCCCCCTCCCACCGGGCCGCCGGGCGCGGCATCGTCTTCGCCGTCACCGAGCACCTCACCCAGCGCCTGGTCGGCCTGGTCGAGCTGCGCGCCACCGACTGGCGGCTGCGCAGCACCGAGATCGCCTACGTCACCGCCGCCTGGGCGCGCGGCGAGGGCTACGCGCCGGAGGCCGTCCTCGGCGTCGCCCAGTGGCTCTTCGAGGACCGCGGCTTCCTGCGCCTGGAGATGCGCACCGCCGCCGGGAACACCGCCGCCCAGCAGGTCGCCCAGAAGATCGGCGGGATCAGCGAGGGCGTGCTGCGCAGCGCCTGGATAGTCCGGGGGGAGTCCGGCGAGGTGGTGGGGGCACCTCCCGGCCGCCAGGCTGGGGGAGAGAGCCGCAGTGACGTCATCCTGTGGAGCCTCCTGCCCGAGGACATGGAGGCCCCCGAGCCCGAGCACTCCGGCCGGCACGGCGACCACCGCTACGTCCTGCGCGACTGACTCCCCACCGGGCCGCCCCCGGGCTTCGCGCACACGTGTGCGGCACTCCCCCGGCCCGACGGCCGGGAGGTGCCCCCGGCGCGGGGCGGGAACACACCCGGTAGCCTCTGTCCGGCGCCGTACTGCGGCGCGGTTTGTCGGCGCACCGAGGTGCGCACCGGGGCGCGCACCGAGTCGAGGGAGAACGGCCGCAGATGGCTGACCGGATCACGGTCATCGGGTGGGACGGCACGCCGCTGACCGAGGCCGCCGGTGCGGCCCTCGCCGCGGCGACCCTGGTCGCCGGCGCCCCCTACCAACTGGGCGCACTTCCGGTGCCGCCCGCCGCCGAGCGGATCGTGCTCGGCAACATCCGCCAGGCCGCCCGCCGGATCGCCGAGCACCGCGGCGCCGCGGTCGTGGTCGCCGAGGGCGACCCGGGCTTCTTCGGCGTCGTCCGCACCCTGCGCCGCCCCGAGTACGGCCTCGAACTCGAGGTCCTGCCCGCCGTCTCCTCCGTCGCCACCGCCTTCGCCCGGGCCGGCATGCCGTGGGAGGACGCCCAGGTGGTCAGCGCCCACGGCGGTCGGCTGCGCCGCGCGGCCAACATCTGCCGGGCCCATCCCAAGGTCGCGGTGCTCACCGCCCCCGGCGCCGGGCCGGGCGAACTCGCCCTCATGCTGCGCGGGGTGCACCGGACGTTCGTCGTCTGCGAGGGCCTCGGCACGCCGGACGAGGACGTCACCGTCCTCACCTCCGACCGGATCGCCGACCACGCGTGGCGCGATCCCAACGTCGTCCTGGTGATCGGCGGCAACAGCGGCGCCCCGGCCGTGCCGGTGGACGAGGCGGCCGGCTGGCTCGCCGGGCGCCCGCTCGGCTTCCCCGGCGCGGACCGCGGGTGGGCGCTCCCCGGCGACGCCTACGCGGGCGCCGGGCGCGCGGCGGACGACCCCGGCGCATCGGAGGCGCTTCCCGCGCACGCGCGCGCCCTGGTGCTGGCCCGTCTGGGTGCTCGTCCGGGGGACCTGGTCTGGTCGGTCGGCGCGGGCAGCGGCGCCCTCGCGGTGGAGGCGGCCCGCTTCGGCGCGGCCGTCGTCGCCGTCGAGGCCTCCCGCTCGGCCTGCGCCCGGATCACCGTCAACGCGCGCCGCTACGGCGTCGAGGTGGAGACGGTGCACGGGCAGGGCCCCGAGGTGCTCGGCGGACTGCCGGAGCCGGACGTCGCCGTGGTCGAGGCGGGCGGCCTCCAGGTCGTCCGCGCGGTGCTGGCCCGCAGACCCGAACGGTTCGTCACCGTGGCCCGCACCTTCGCCGAGGCCGAGGAGTTCCGCCGGGCGATCACCGAGGCCGGCTACCGGGCGGACGGCGCCCTGCTGCAGTCGGCCCCGCTGCTCGCCGCCGACGGCGGAGGGGTGGCACTGGGGGCGGACGGAGCGGGCGCGCTGTTGCTCTGGGGTGAGCAGATCGTGTGAAGGCCCGGGGCCCGGCCGGTGTTCCGGGTGAGGATGCCGCAGGGGGGCCGGCGGTGATCCAGGTCGCATCCGGACACTGATTCGAGAGGTGACGGCGCCGGGCCGGTAGTGTGGCGTCCTGGTCGGCGGCGGTGGTCGGTGACCTGCCCGATCCGGTCGGTTTGTCACCCTTTTGACGTGGTGCTATCCGGCCGCGCTCGGAGTGTGGGCAATTCGACGGGCCGCGTGCCGGACCTGGAGAATGCCGTAGGGTCCGGTGCGGTGGTGCCGGTCGCCCCGGGTTGTCGTTGTTTCAGATGGCGGGCCGCCCCACAGGGGGAGGTGCGTGGGCCGGGGCGCGGCAGCTCACCGGAATGACTTTGGCCGCAGCGCCTCGGCGCGGCGGCCGTACGTGGTTGAGGGGCGGGTCGGTGCAGGCCCGGCCCGTGCGGATGGGCGCTGCGGTCGGTGATCGTGTCGCCGAGGGCGCGGCAGCGGCCTGGAAGGAGCTTTGACGATGACCGATGGCGGCCATGTCCCGGGCGAGGGACTGCCGGAGCACCTGCACACCGGGCCCGACCCGCTCGGCGGCCCGGAGGGGGTCGTCGCTGCACCCGTGCAGGGCGTCGCACCCGTGCCGGGTGTTGTGACGGACGGCGGAGCGATCCCGAACCCCTCGGTGCCCGGACCCGGCCTCCACGGCGCGGTGCCGCCCGCCGTCGGCGTCATCCCGGCGCAGGGCCACCCGCAGGGCGTGCCCGCGTACGGCGTGCCCGGCGAGGGCTGGGCGGTCGACCAGGGCGCCCCGCGCCCGGCCTTCCACTTCCTCGACCAGCCCGACCAGGCGGACGGGCTCGACGACGAGGACGACGTCCTGCTGATGCCCGGCCCGCAGGGCTCGTGGGGCGAGCCGGCCGTGGCCGTCCCCGCCGAGCAGCTGCCGGCCGATCAGATGATGGTCGCGCCGCTCCAGGACGGCACGCCGGTCGAGCCGTCCTGGCCGCCGGTCGACCCGCCGGTGGCGGGCGCCGAGCAGTACCAGCAGGCCGTGCAGGCCGCCCCCGTCGCCCCGGCGGCCCCGGTGTTCCAGGAGCCGGTGACGCAGGCTCAGCCGCCGCGCCGCCCGCTGCACGCCGGTCCGCCGATCCCGGACCCGTCGATGATGACCGGCCAGGTGCCGGTCCGCTCGCTCGCCGACCGCGGCCCGTCCCTGGGCGCCACCCCCGCGCACGGCATCCCGGTCGTCGGCCGCCCGGCCGAGGCCCAGGCGCCGATGGCGGCGCCCCTGGCGCAGCCCGTCCCGGTCGCGCCGATGCCGCCGGCCGTCGACGCCGTGCCGGTCGCCGAGGTCCCGCTCGCGGTGGCGGACGTCCACCTCCCGCAGCAGGCCGCCCAGGAGATCCCGGGTGGCGTGCAGGTGCCGCTCGGGGAGCCGGTCACGGGCGGCGTGGCCGTGCCGACGGCCGGGGCGATCGAGGTCGTCGAGGTGGTCGAGGCCGCCGTCGCCGTGGCCGTGGCCGAGGCCGTGGTCGAGGCCGTGCCGCAGGCCGTCGCCGAGTTCGTGACCGAGCCCGCCGCCGAGCCGGTGGCCGAGGCTGCGCCGCAGGCCGTCGTCGTCGAGCCGGTCGCTGTCGAGCCGGTCGCCGTCGAGCCCGTCGTCGAGCCGGTTCTGACGGAGGCCGTCGAGGCGCCCGCCGCCGACGAGCAGTCGCAGGCCGCGCAGCCGCCCCGCCGCATCTCCGCCTTCCTCGCCGCGCCGACCCCGCACGGCCTGCCGCAGGTCGAGGCGACCGAGCAGGCGCCGGTGGCCGAGGAGGCCGTCGCGCCGCAGCCCGCTCCCATAGCGCCCGCCGAGGGCACGCCGGAGGGCGTCGTCGAGCCCGAGCCGGTGCAGCCCGCCGAGACGGTCGAGGCCGTCGCCGTCGAGGCGGTGCCGGTCGAGGCCGAGCAGCCGCAGGAGGCCGCGCCGGTCGAGGCCCCGGCCGTTGAGGCCGTGGTCGTCGAAGCAGCCGAAGCCGTGGCCGTCGAGGTTGTGGCGGCGGTCGAGGCCGTCACCCCCGAGACCGCCGAGGTCGTCGAGGTCGCTCACGCCGAGCCGCAGGCCGCCGCCGAGACCGCCGCCGGTACCGGCGAGATGCCGTCCGGTCAGGCCGTCCCCGCGGTCGAGGCCGAGCAGCCGGAGGAGGCCGCTCCGGTCGAGGCCCCGGCCGTTGAGGCCGTGGCCGTCGAAGCCGTCGAGGCCGTGGTGGTCGAGGTCGTGGAGGCGGTCGAGGCCGTCGTGCCCGACGCCGAGCAGCCCCAGTCCGTCGCCGAGGTGGCCGAGGTCCCCGAGGCCGTCGAGCCCGCGGCCGAGCCCGTCCAGGACGCCCCGGTCGCCGAGACCCCGGAGGCCGAGCCCCAGCCCGCCGTCGAGCCCGTGGCCGAGCCCGTCCCCGCCGAGCCCGCCGCCGTCGAGGCCGAGCCCGCCGCCGAGCCCGCCCAGGACACCGCCGAGCAGCCCGCCGACGTCCAGGACGACGCCCAGGTCGAGCCCCAGGACGCCGAGCAGGAGCCCGCCGAGCCCCGCGGCCCCGCCGCCCCCGGCTACGACGACGCCGGCCGCGACACCGTCCACCAGGTGATCCGCGAGCGCCGCGACATCCGCAACGGCTTCCGCCCGGACGCGATCCCGCACGAGGTGCTGATCCGCGTCCTGGAGGCCGCCCACACCGCGCCCAGCGTCGGCTACTCCCAGCCGTGGGACTTCGTGGTGATCCGCTCCGCGAAGACCCGCCGGCGCATGCACGCCCTGGCCGAGCGCCAGCGCGAGGCGTACGCCGACTCGCTGCCCAAGGGCCGCGCCAAGCAGTTCCGCGAGATCAAGATCGAGGCGATCCTCGAAACCCCGGTCAACATCGTGGTCACCGCCGACCGCACCCGCGGCGGCCGGCACACCCTGGGCCGCCACACCCAGCCCCAGATGGCCCCGTACTCGGCCGCCCTGGCCGTCGAGAACCTCTGGCTGGCCGCCCGCGCCGAGGGCCTGGGCGTCGGCTGGGTCAGCTTCTTCGACGACGAGGAGCTGGTCCGCGAGCTCGGCCTGCCCGAGCACCTGGAGGTCGTCGCCTACCTGTGCGTCGGCTTCGTCGACTCCTTCCCGGACGAGCCCGAGCTGGAGCAGCAGGGCTGGGCCAAGAAGCGCCCGCTGTCCTGGGTCGTCCACGAGGAGCAGTACGGCAACCGCGCGCTGCCCGGCGAGGAGCCGCAGAGCCTGCTCGCCGAGACCCTGCGCGGCATCCGCCCGCTGGACGCCAAGGCGCTCGGCGAGGCCTGGGACCGCCAGAAGCGGATGACCAAGCCGGCCGGCTCGCTCGGCATGCTGGAGATCATCTCCGCCCAGCTGTGCGGCCTGTCCCGCAAGTGCCCGCCGCCGGTCCCGGAGCCCGCCTGCGTCGCGATCTTCGCCGGTGACCACGGCGTGCACGCCCAGGGCGTCAGCCCCTGGCCGCAGGAGGTGACGGCCCAGATGGTCGGCAACTTCCTCGCCGGGGGAGCGGTCGTCAACGCCTTCGCCAAGCAGATCGGCACCGAGGTCTGCGTGGTCGACGTCGGCGTCGCCGCCGAGCTGCCCGACGCCGTCCAGCAGGGCCGGGCCACCGGTCTGCTGCCGCGCAAGGTCAAGCCCGGCACCGACGACATGACCCAGGGTCCGGCGATGAGCCGCGAGGAGGCCGTCCAGGCGATCGAGGTCGGCATCGAGACCGCCCGCGACCTCGTCGCGGCCGGCAACAAGGCCTTGGTCACCGGCGACATGGGGATCGCCAACACCACCGCCTCGGCCGCCCTGATCTCGGTCTTCACCGGCCTCGACCCGGCCGAGGTCACCGGCCGCGGCACCGGCATCGACGACGAGACGCACGCCCGCAAGGTCGAGGTCATCCGTGCCGCGCTGGCCCTGCACCGGCCCGACCCGGCCGACCCGATCGGCGTCCTCGCCGCCATCGGCGGCCTGGAGCACGCCGCGATCGCCGGCTTCCTGCTGGGCGCCGCCTCGCTGCGCACCCCGGTCGTGCTGGACGGCGTGATCGCCGGTTCGGCCGCCCTGGTGGCCAAGGCGATCGCCCCCGAGGTGCTGGCGGCCTGCATCGCCGGTCACCGCTCCGCCGAGCCCGGTCACCAGGCCGCGCTGGAGCGGCTCGGTCTGCGTCCGCTGATCGACCTGGACCTGCGGCTCGGCGAGGGCACCGGTGCCCTGCTGGCCCTGCCGCTGGTGCAGAGTGCGGCCCGCGCGATGCACGATGTAGCCACCTTCGACTCCGCCGGGGTCACCGAGAAGGCCTGACGTTCCCGTCACCGCTCCGCGGACCGGCCCGAGGGCGCGCCGGTCCGCGGAGCGGCGTCTGTCCGCACCCCAACCCCGCATTCCCGATCAGGAGCACCGCCGATGAGCGCGCCCACCCCGCACCCCAGCACCGAAGGCCGTACCCCCTACCCGGTCGGGCTGCTGCTCGCCGGCCGCCGCGTGGTCGTGGTCGGCGGCGGGCAGGTCGCGCAGCGCCGGCTGCCCGCGCTGATCGCGACCGGCGCGGAGCTGCACCTGATATCGCCGAGCACCACCCCGGCCGTCCAGGCGATGGCCGACGCGGGCGAGCTCACCTGGCACGCCCGCCCCTACCAGGACGGGGACCTGGCCGACGCCTGGTACGCCCTGGTGGCCACCGACGACCCGGCGGTGAACGCGCGGGTCAGCGCCGAGGCCGACCGCGAGCGGGTGTTCTGCGCCCGCAGCGACGACGCCGCCGCCGCGACCGCCTGGACCCCGGCCAGCGGCCGGGACGCGGGCGCCACCGTCGCCGTCCTCACCGGCGACCCGCGCCACTCCGCCGGCCTGCGCGACGCCATCGTGGACGGCCTGCGGGACGGCTCGCTGGCCGCCCGCCAGTACCGCGCGCACGGCGCCGGCGTCGCCCTGGTCGGCGGCGGCCCGGGCGACCCGGACCTGATCACCGTGCGCGGCCGCCGCCTGCTCGCGGACGCGGACGTCGTCGTCGCGGACCGCCTCGCCCCGCGCGAGCTGCTGGCCGAGCTGCCCGAGCACGTCGAGGTGATCGACGCGTCCAAGATCCCCTACGGCCGCTTCATGGCCCAGGAGGCGATCAACCGGACGCTGATCGAGCACGCCAAGGCGGGCAAGTTCGTGGTCCGGCTCAAGGGTGGCGACCCGTACGTCTTCGGCCGCGGCGGCGAGGAGCTGCTGGCCTGCGCCGAGGCCGGGCTGCCGGTCACCGTCGTGCCGGGCATCTCCAGCTCGATCAGTGTCCCGGCGGCCGCCGGGGTGCCGGTCACCCACCGCGGCATGACGCACGAGTTCACCGTGATCTCCGGCCACGTCGGCCCGGGCGACGAGCGCTCGCTGACCAACTGGGAGGCCGCGGCGAAGATGAGCGGCACCCTGGTGCTGCTCATGGCGGTCGACAAGATCGCCGCGATCGCGGCGGAGCTCGTCGCGCACGGCCGCGCCGGGGACACTCCGGTCGCGATCGTCCAGGAGGGCACCACCGCGGCCCAGCGCCGGGTGGACGCGACCCTGGCCACCGTCGGCGCCGTGGTCGAGGCCGAGGGCATCAAGCCGCCGGCCGTGATCGTCATCGGCGACGTGGTCAACGTCCTCGCGGCGGCCTTCCGGAAGTAGTCCCGGCGCACGGTAGGAGTCCCGGCGGACGGTAGGAGTCCTGGCGGAGTGGGAAGTCGGCCCGTCCGACGTCCCACTCCTCGCCCGGACGGCGTCCCCCGGCGGCTACTCCAGGGGCTGCTCCGTCCAGATCACCTTCCCCGTCGCCGTGTAGCGCGTCCCCCAGCGGTCCGCGAACTGCGCGACCAGGAACAGCCCGCGCCCGCCCTCGTCCGTCGTCGCCGCGTACCGCAGGTGCGGTGACGTGCTGCTGCCGTCCGACACCTCGCAGATCAGCGAGCGGTCCCGCAGCAGCCGCACCCGGATCGGCCCGGAGCCGTACCGGATCGCGTTGGTCACCAGCTCGCTCAGGATCAGCTCGGTGACGAACGCGGCCTCGTCCAGCCCCCACGACTCCAGCCGGTCCGCCACCGCCCTGCGGACCGGCCCCACGGCGGCCGGGTCGGACGGCACCTCCCACTCCGCCACCCGCTCCGCCGCCAGCACCCGGGTCCGCGCCACCAGCAACGCGATGTCGTCCTGCGGACGCTCCGGCAGCAGGGCGCCCAGCACGTCCGCGCAGGTCTGCTCGGGCGTGCGCGGCGGCCCGGTCAGCGCCGCCCGCAGCCGCTCCAGCCCTTCGTCGATGTCCCGGTCGCGGTCCTCCACGAGCCCGTTCGTGTACAGCACCAGCCGGCTGCCCTCGGCCAGCTCCAGCTCGGCCGTCTCGAACGGCAGCACCGCCAGCCCCAGCGGCGGCCCGGTCGGCAGCTCCGGGAACTCCACCCGCCCGTCCGGGCCGACCACGGCCGGCGGCGGATGCCCGGCGCTCGCCAGCGTGCAGCGGCGCGACACCGGATCGTAGATCGCGTACAGGCAGGTCGCCCCGGCCAGCTCGGAGCTCTCCCCGCTCGCCGCCTCGTCCTGGTCGATCCGGTTCACCAGGTCGTCCAGGTGCCCCAGCAGTTCGTCCGGCGGCAGGTCCAGCGTCGAGAAGTTGTGGATCGCCGTGCGCAGCCGCCCCATCGTCGCCGCCGCGTGCAGCCCGTGGCCCACCACGTCCCCGACCACCAGTGCCACCCGCGCACCCGGCAGCGGGATCACGTCGAACCAGTCCCCGCCCACGCCCTCCTGCGCGGGCAGGTAGCGGTGCGCGACGTCCAGCGCGTTCTGCACCGGCAGGCTGCGCGGCAGCAGACTGTGCTGGAGGGTCACCGCCATCGCGTGCTCGCGGGTGAACCGCCGCGCGTTGTCGATGCACACCGCCGCGTGGGCCACCAGCTCCTCCGCCAGCGCCAGGTCGTCCGTCTCGAACGGCTCCGCCCGGTCCGCCCGCCAGAACCGCGCCACCCCCAGCAGCACCCCGCGCGCCCGCAGCGGCACCCGCAGCAGCGAGTGCACCCCGTACGCCAGCACCCGCGCCGACCGCTCCGGATCCTGCTCCCGCCACTCCACCGCCTCGGCCAGTCGCGGCTCCAGGCCCGGCTCCCCGCTGTGCAGCGCCCCCGCCAGCGGCGTCGCCGGCACCACGTCCAGCACCGTCCCCACCGGGTGGAACGGCGCGTCGGATCGGACGCCCGCCACCGCCGCCCGGCGCATCCGCCCCAGCGACGGACCCGGCGGCGGCTCCTCGCCCGCCAGCACCTGCTCGGCCAGGTCCACCGTCACGAAGTCCGCGAACCGCGGCACCGCGACGTGCGCCAGCTCCTCCGCCGTCCGCGTCACGTCCAGCGTGCTCCCCACCGTCACCCCGGCGTCGTACAGCAGCCGCAGCCGCCGCTGCGCCACCTCGACCCGGCCGGACAGCGCCAGCAGCTCGGTGGAGTCGCGCAGCGTCGCGACGAAGCCGGGCGGGCCGCCGTCCCGGTCGGTGAGCCGGATGTTGACGGCCAGCAGCCGCTCCCCGGCCATCACCACCTGGTCGGTGACCGGCAGGTTCGCGGTCAGCAGCTCCTCGGGGGCGCGCTCCAGCCCCAGCTCGGTCACCAGCCGCCCCTCGGCGTCCGCCGGCAGGCCGAGCAGCCGGTGCGCCTCGTCGTTGCAGAGCAGCAGGCGCCCGTCCCCGCCGACGATCAGCACGCCCTCGCGCACCGCGTGCAGCACGGCCGCGTGGTGTTCGTACATCCGGGTCATCTCGGTCGGCCCGAGGCCGTGCGTCTGGCGCCGCAGCCGCCGGCTGATCAGCGCCGTCCCGAGCGTCGCCAGCACGACCGCGCCCGCGGCGGCGCCCAGCACCACCGGCAGTTGCCGCTGGCTCGCGGTGCTCACGTTCGCGAGCGTCACGCCGGCCGACACCAGCCCGACCACCGAGCCGTCCGGCGCGTACACCGGCACGACCGCCTGGACCAGCGGGCCGAGCGTCCCGCTGATCTGCTCGATCACCACGTGGCCCTGCAGAGCGGGTTCGTAGGTGCCGATGAACTTCTGGCCGATCCGGGCCGGGTTGGGGTGGGTGTAGCGGATGCCGTCGTTGTTCAGGACGACGATGAAGTCGACGCCCGACGCCACCCGCGCGGCCTGCGCCCGCGGCTGCAGGATCGCCGTCGGATCGGGGGAGCGCAGCGCCTCGACGATCCCCGGCGAGTGGGCGAAGGTCTGCGCGACCGCGACCGACCGGTTGCGGGCCTCGTTGTCCGCGTCGTTGCGGGACTGCACGACGAGCGCCACCCCGGCGGCCACCACGAGCAGCAGCACCACGAGGATCTGCAGCACGAACACCTGACCGGCCACGGACCGGAGGTTCACCGGCCACGCGCGACGGACGTTCTGCTGCTGTTGCCGACCATGAGGGCGTCCACCGGAGGAGCCGGCGGATCCAGAAGCACCAGAGGCCGACGGAGCCCAGGATCGACCCGGAAAACGGGCCATACGGTCATATTTGCACTCCGATCGGCGCGGGGCCAAGGCCAAACCGTCCGACTCTTTCCGCCGTTTGGCCTTCACCGCCCGGCCTTGGCAAGATCGCAGGGTGTCCGAACCCAGCACCATCACCGACCCGGCCGACCCCCGCCTCGGCGACTACACCGGCCTCACCGACGTCGAACTGCGCCGCCGGCGCGAGCCCGCCGAGGGCCTGTTCATCGCCGAGGGGGAGAAGGTCATCCGCCGCGCCCTCGCCGCCGGCTACCGGATGCGGTCGATGCTGCTGACCTCCAAGTGGCTGGACGTCATGGCCGACGTCATCGCGGAGGCCGACGCCCCCGTCCACGTCGTCGAACCGGCCCTCGCCGAGGCCGTCACCGGCTACCACGTGCACCGCGGGGCCCTCGCCTCGATGGAGCGCAAGCCCCTCCCGGACGCCGCCGCCGTGCTGGCGGGCGCCCGCCGGGTCGCCGTCCTCGAAGGCCTGGTCGACCACACCAACCTCGGCGCGATCTTCCGCAGTGCCGCCGCCCTCGGCATGGACGCCGTCCTGCTCTCACCCGACTGCGCGGACCCGCTCTACCGGCGCGCCGTCAAGGTCTCCATGGGCGCGGTCTTCGCCGTCCCCTACGCGCGCCTCGACCCCTGGCCCGCCGCCCTGACGACGGTCCGCGACGCCGGATTCACCCTCCTGGCGCTCACCCCCGCCGAGAGCGCCGTCGACCTGTCGAGCCTGGCCCCGCAGAGCCTGCCCAAGACCGCCCTGATGCTCGGCGCCGAAGGCGACGGCCTCACCCCCGGGGCGATCGAGGCCGCCGACCACGCCGTCCGCATCCCGATGGCCCACGGCATCGACTCCCTCAACGTCGGCGCGGCCGCCGCCGTCGCCTTCTATGCCGTGACGACCCCGTAGCAGCGGCCCGCCGCACCCTCGCCCGCGGGGAACTGCGCGGCCCGGAACTGCTCGCGGTCCTGCCGTTCGGTCTCGTGTGGTGTTGGTCCCCGGCTCATCAAGGGGCGCGGGGAACTGCGCGGTGCGGAAGGCCGATGCCCGGGACTGCTCGCCGTCCCGTCGTCCGGTCTCGCGTGGTGTTGGTCCCCGGGTCATCAAGGGGCGCGGGGAACTGCGCGGTGCGGAAGGCCGATGCCCGCGGCTGCTCGCGGTCCCGCTGTCCGGTCTCGTGTGGTGCTGGTCCTCGGCGTTTCAAGGGGCGCGGGGAACTGCGCGGTGCGGAAGGCCGATGCCCGCGACTGCTCGCCGTCCTGCCGTCCGGTCTCGCGTGGTGCTGGTCCCCGGGTTATCAGGGGGGCGCGAGACGATGGCCGGAACTCCCCGCTGCTCCGCCCCCGCGGCCCGCCGTCAGCCCGCTGCGGTGGTCGGCGGGGCCGGGGCCGCGGCGGCCGGGGGAGCGGCGGTGAGGCCGGTGCCGCCGGAGGCGCCTGCCCCGGGCCAGGACTCGTCGAGGGAGCCGTCCGGGCGGACGGTGTAGCGGGTGGAGGTGACGGCCCCGGTCTGGGCGACGCGCTCCTCCCGGACGACCGCTCCGGCGTCGAGCCGCCAGGAGGCCGTGGCCTGCGGATCGGCCGTCGAGGAGCGGGCGGCGGCGGCGACCGGGTTGTCCCCGGAGAAGGTGTACAGCTGTACGAGGTCGACCGGTACCGAGCCCTCGGCCCGGCGGAGCACGACCACCGTCGCCGGCGAGCCCTTGTACCGGGTCGGCAGCACCGAGCTGAGCGACACCTGCGGCCCGCCCGCGGCCGAGCGCCCCTCGTGCAGGGCGATCCCGGGGCCGCCCGCGCCGTCGGGGTAGGTCCGGTTGGGCCAGTCCACGGCCGGGCCCGGCGCCTGCGCAGGAGCCAGCCCCAGGTCGGCCGCACCCGTCCCCGAAGCCGCCGCGCCCGCTCCCGTACCGCCTCGTGCCGCCGCCGCCACGGGCGTCGCCGAGGCCGTCGCCGAGGCCGTCACCGACGCCGTCGCCGAGGGCGTCGCCGAGGCCGTGCCCGGCACTGCCGCGCCGTCCACCGACAGCCCGGTGGGGAGGACGACCATCGTCGGCAGGCCCGAGGGCCGCATGCCCTGGTTGCTGCGGTTCTCGCACCCCTGGGCCGCCGCGATGGCGAGCGCCACCCCGATCGTCACCGTGACGAAGACGACGAGCCGCTGCCGCAGCAGCCGCTGCCGCGGGGTGGTCGGCCGCCCCGGGGCGGGGGTGTGCTGACGGTCGCGGGGCCGTCCGCGGTCACGGCCGCCGGGCTGGCCGGGCGCGGGCGTCTGCTGACGGTCCCGTACCGGGCGTCCCCCCGAGGCCGCCTCGGGTCTGGGGTGCGGGCCGGCCGCCCCTTGCGGGCGCCGCTGCGCCGCGCCGGGCCCGGAGGCCCCGGGCCGGCTGCCCGCCACGGCCCGGGCA
>NZ_JBHYWI010000018.1:95797-139362 GCF_042751525.1 Kitasatospora sp. NPDC059408 | reverse complement strand
GTCCAGGGCGACGACGCGGGTCTCGCCCTCCCCGTAGACCTTGTACAGGCCGGTGGCGCGGGCGGCCGCCCGGCCGGTGCGGACGGCGGTTGCGGGCATCGTCACGGGGGACTCCTGGAGGGGACGGGAACGGATGATCGGGTACGTTCCATCCTTCCAAGGACTTCGAAGGCGATTCGTATGTCCCGGGGAGGGGTGACCCCCGCCCTCCTGCCGTAGCGGAGGGGGCCCCTCTCCTCCTCAGGTATGACGCTCGACCCCGATACCGCTCGGCGGAGCCCCGCTACTCGACCGCCACGCCGAACGCCCCCGCGAGCCCGGCAAGGCCGTTGGTCACCGACGCGCCCGAGGGCGTGAACCGCCAGCCCCCGCCGTTGCGGTGGAACGCCCCGACCAGCATCGCGCTGTCCGGCACGCCCCCGGTGTCGGCCGTCCACCGCTCGGGACCGGCCACGCCCTGCCCGTACGCGCCCGTCAGCGCCAGCCCGTGCACGTACCCGAGGGGCAGCGCCGGCGGCTCCTCCTCCTCGGTCGAGACGGCGATCACCACCTCCTCCACCGCGGGCCCCAGCCGGGCCGGGTCCAGCGTGACCCGGGCGGCCCGCAACGGCTCGCCCGGCACCGAACGGGTCGGGTGCAGGCGCACCGCGCCGTCCGGGTCCTGCGGATTGTTGAAGAACACGAAGTGCTCGTCGCTCAGCACCCGGCCGCCCGCGCACACGAACGCCGTCACGTCCAGCTCGACCGCGTCCCCGCCGGCCGTCCGGCTCCGCCACACCACCTCGACACCGGTGCGCCGCTCGGCCGGCCCGTCCCCGTCCGGTGCCTCGTCGACGGCGTGCGGGGCGCCGCCGAGCCGCCCGCGCAGGCCCTGCTCGGCCAGCAGCTCGACCAGCTCGGGGCCGCTCACCAGCGACAGCGGCTTGTTGCGGATGTACTCGTACGAGCCCGGGCCGAAGCCCGCGGTCGTCACCAGGATGCCCTTGATCGCGCCGTGGTGGCGCACGGTGGAGTCGAGGTCGCGCACGGCCGTGGGGGAGACGGTCGAGCGGTAGCGCTTCGCCTGGATCACGATCTTGCCGCCGGTCACCGGATCGAGGTCCTCGGCGACCACGTCCACCCCGACGTCGCCGCTGCGGGCCGTCGTCATCACCCGGAAACCGCGCAGCCGGAACAGCTCCGCGATCAGGTTCTCGAACTCGATCGGGTCCATCTCGAACAGGTCCGGGTCGTCCTCGCCGCCGTGCCCGGCCAGGCTCCCGCCCACCGTCTCCGGCAGCCGGTCCGGCCGCACCTCGTCCAGCCGCTCAGGGCGCGCCGACAGCGTGCCGCCGAGGCCCTGGAAGCACTCCACCGGCGCCACCCGGTCCAGCGCGAGCCCGGCGAAGTCGGCCCGCGCGGCCGACAGCGTCGACAGGAAGCGCTCCGACTCCCGGCCGGTCGCCGGGTCGATGCCGCGGACGAAACCGTTCAGCACCACCGAGTCCAGCATCCCGTCCCGGTCCGCCCGGAACAGCTCCGCCGCCACCCGCAGCGAGGTCTGCGCCAGCACCTCCCGGTACAGCGCCTTGCGCTCCGTCGCGGGACGGGCCACCTCGGCCTCGCGGTCGTCCGACTTCACGTACCGCACCCGCACCGCGGCCGGCACCACGTCCGGGCCCGGCAGCTCCCAGTTCACCACCAGCTGGCGCGACGACGCCTCCCACGCCGCCACCAGCCGGTGCGGGAAGCCCTCCGGCCACGCGGCGGAGGCGTACAGCCCGGCCGTGAAGTACTCCTGGACGGCCTCCGGCTCGCCCGCACGCAGCCGGCGCAGCAGCTCCTCCGTGCGGACGGTCCGCTCCTCGTCCTCCCTGCGGTGCCTGGCCACCCGCTCCAGGTACTCCTGGTGACAGGCCGCCAGCCGCCGCTGCCGGTCCGCCTCCTGCGCCTGCGCGGCGTACCAGTCCTGCTCGAACCGGGCGCGCGCCTGCGCCGCGTACTGCTCGTAGCGCTGCCACACCCCCGCGTTGCGGGACTGCGCAGGATCCGGCGGCGGCACCAGGTAGGCGTTCTGATCGGGCATCGGCACCGGCTCACCCAGCGCACCCGGCTCGAACGGCGGCACCGGACGCGGCGCCAGCAACGCCTGCGGGCTGAACTCCGGCTCCCGCAGCCCGGCCGCCAGCAACCCGCGCAACTCCTCGACCCGGGCGTCCAGTTCGGCCGTCCGGCGGGCCGCGTCCGCCTCCCGCGACTGCTGGTACGCGCGCTGCGCCTCCCGCTCGCCGCGCACCGCCGCCCGCTGCGCCTCCCGCAACTCGCGCTCCCGGCGCCGCTCCTCCGCCGCCTGCGCCCGCCAGCGGGCCTCCTCCCGGCGCTGCTGCTGCCGCTGCGTCTCCGCCCAGACCGCCAGCACCCCGTCGTTCCGCCGCCCCGCCACCGTCCACCCCTCCACTCCACGCACCGCCACCGGCGCCCGCCACAATAGAACGTGAACACCCCACCGAGCCACGCACCCCGACCTGCGGGGGGAGGCGTCCGCTGCTGCTGGGCGGGCGCGTTGAATCCTCGGTTCCTCCTCGGGGCCCGCACGTCCCGGTCTCCAGGTTCCGACCGCAGGGTGAACCGCAGTATCCGGTTGCGTAGTTCTACCGATGTGCCCGAGTGCACCGTTCCGGGATCAATTCGGTGCAACGCCGAGGTGAGGTCCACTGGGACGACCAGCTCGGCGCCGGCGGCCGAAGGTCCGGGGCCGCGTCGCGGTTCTTCCACGCCATCGGTCCCGACTGGGTCTCCGTGCTGTTCGGACTGCCGGCGGCGATGATGCTGCTGATCGGGATCCATCGACTCCGCGAGAACTCCAAGGGCTGAGCGGCCGCCGATCAGTCCGCGGCACCGGCCGGCCATGGCTGACGCTCCGTCATCCAGGCGCCGGTCGGTCCCTAACCCGGCAGGCCGGGGCGGGCGTCGGCCTTCGTCCGGCACGCACCCCGATTGTGTCACCTAGGATGATCGCGACGAGAGGCCCGGTGCATCCGGGCGAACGGTGCGAGGTGTGAGGGAGGTCCGCGGTGCTCGGCCCCGACCCCGGCACGTCGACGCTCGCCGACAGGATCGACAGGTTGTTCCAGGTGGTTCGCCGTCCCAACCGCGAGCCGTACAGCAATGACGAGGTCGCCCGGGCCTGCCGTGAGGCCACCGGTGAGAGCTTCTCGGCGACGTACCTGTGGCAGCTGCGCACCGGTCGGCGGGACAACCCGACCAAGCGTCACCTGGAGGCGCTGGCGACCTTCTTCCAGGTGTCCCCGGTCTACTTCTTCGACGACGAGCGGAGCGCGCGGATCGCCGAGGAGCTGGAGCTTCTCGGCGCCCTGCGCGACTCCGGTGTGCGCGACGTGGCCCTGCGCGCGGTGACCCTGTCCGCCGACGGGCTCGGGACGATCAGCGACATGATCGAGGCGATCGCCAGACGCGAGGCCAACGCCGGGCGGGCCGGCTGATTCCAGCCGAACCGTCGTCCGCGCCTAGGATCACTTCTCGTCGGCGCGCCGTCGACGAGCCCGGGGGGAGGAATCGTGAGGCAGGCAGACCACAGGGACGCGGAGTTGTGGCGGAAGTGCCGGGACATCGCGGAAGCGCTGCCCCTTCCGGAGCCCTTCGAGATGCCGGCCCTCGCCGAGACACTGGCGCGAATGCGGGGCAGGCCGCTCGAGTTGGTGCCGCTGCCGGGGAGGAGCAGGGGCCCGTGCGGGATCCTGGCCAGCACCGACCGGGCCGACTACATCGGATACCCCTCCGACACCAGCGTGCTGCACCAGCAGCACATCCTGCTCCACGAGGTCGGCCACCTGCTCTGCGGGCACACCGGCACGACCGCGCTCGGATCGGCCGCCTCCGAGGCGCTGATGCCCCATCTGTCGGGCGAGCTGATCCGGCGCGTGCTCGGCCGCTCGGCCTACTCCGACCGTCAGGAGCAGGAGGCCGAACTGATCGCCTCCCTCGTCCTGCAGCGCGCCAGGCACCGGGCCCGGACCGGGTCCGCGGACACCGGCGATTCCGACGGCCGGGTGACCCGGCTGGGCTCCGTGTTCGGACCGGCACCGAGGAGCCGTGCGGCAGACCATGAGTGACCGGCTGGCCGACGTGGCCGACTACCTCGCCTGCCTGATCACCCTCGTCGGAACGGCGGCCAAGGCCCTGTCCGACCGCGGTCGGCGGTCCGATCCGGCGCTCCGCTACGTGTACGCCTCCGGGCTGTGCCTGGGGCTGGGGCTGGCGACGACGCCTCCGGCGACGTTCACCGCGGTGAGCGGCCTAGGGTCCTGGCCGTGGTCCTGGTTCGGATTCGGCTGCCTCCGGCTCGTCAGCGACGAGCTGGAACTCCTCGCGGTCGGCTTCCTGGCCATGCTGGCCTACTCGATCCAGCCGCCGGACGGCATCCGGGGCGGTGTCCGGGGCGGGCTCCGACGCCAGGCGGCCATCACGGCCGGGGCCTTCCTGCTGAGCGTCGGCGCGTACGTCGCCGCCGGCACCACCCAGGTGGGCGCCCTCGTCGTCGCGCACGGCCGGCGGCGGTTCCTCCTGGTCGCCTACATCGGGCTGCTCACGGCCCACCTGGTCTGGCGGCTGGCCGTCTTCGGACTGCTGACCGGCCGGGCCGCCCGCCGCATGCCACCGGGCGCGCTCCGCTCCGGACTGCGGCTGATGGCATCCGGGACCGTGATCGGGCTGCTCTGGATCGCCGGCAACGTCAACGACGTCGTCGACCTGCTGACCACCGGCGGTGAGATCGGCGCCGAGAGCGCGGCGTCCGCCGTGTCGGCACTCGTCTGCGTCGTCCTGATGCTGGCCGGAGCGACCGCGCCCGCCTGGGGCGGCCACCTGGCGAGGTGGTGGCGACCGCTGCGCGCCCGGTACGAGTACCGCCGACTGGAACCGTTGTGGTCGGTGCTGCGGGCGACGGTGCCGGCGGTGGAGCTGCTGCCGGAAACCGCGCGGGCGGGGCGGCGCACGCCGCACGGTGCGCAGTTCGCGCTCTACCGCCGCATCATCGAGATCCGTGACGGCCAGCTCGCGCTCCGTCCGTACGTGCACCCGCAGGTGCCGTCGTGGGTCGCCGAGTTCACCGCGAGCACCGCGAGCACCGGTGGAGTGCGCCTTCGTCGGCGCCACGAGGTCGCCGCGACCGTGGAGGCGGCCGGCATCGCCGCCGCCCTGGAGGCGGCCGGGGCCGGGCACCGTTACCCCGCCGAACCGTCAGCCGGATACGTCCCGTCCGAGGGGCAGGTCGGCATCGACGAGGAGGTCGCCTGGCTGATCAAGGTGGCGGACGCCTTCACCGCGTCCCCGGCCGTGGCCCGGGTCCGCAGCCGGGTGCGCGACGAGCTGAACAGCGTCCGCGGATGAGGCCGGACCGCCCCTGCCCGGCCTACCCCGGGCTGTGCAGCTCCCGCTCCACCAGGCGGGCCAGTGCGGCTCGTGACGGTACGTCGAGCTTGCGGTAGATCCGTTGCAGGTGCGTCTCCACGGTGCGAGTGCTCAGCACGAGCTCGTGGGCGACCTGGCGGCTGGTGACGCCGGCGCCGACCAGCCGGGCGACCTCGCGCTCGCGCTCGGTGAGCAGCCGCAGGGGCTGCCGTCGGTCCGTCACGGGACGGTGGGCCCGGGTCGTTCCGGTCGTCAGCTTCGCCTGCTCCCGCAGGGCTTCCTCGGACAGCCGCAGGGCGCCGTAGTGACGGGCCAGATGCAGGGCCGAGTCCAGCTGGGCCGTGGCAGCCGCAGGACCGTGGACCGCCGCCGTCGAGGCCGCGCCCAGCACGAGGGTCCAGATCTGCTGGATCGGCAGGCCCGCGCGCCGAAAGCCCTGCGCCGACTGGTCGAACAGGACGACGGCGGTGTCGTGCTCGTGGCCGGAGGCGTGGACGAGGGCCCGTGCCCGGCGGGCGTGCATGCGCTGGCCGGGCAGTCCCAGCCGGTCGGCGGCCGAGTCGGCCTGCCGGGCCCAGCGTTCGGCGCCGGTCCGGTCTCCGCAGCGCACGGCCGCCATGGTCAGGACGCCCAGCCACTGGGGGAGCAGGGTGGGCTGGAGCAACGGCAGGCCGTCGCCCCCGCCGTCCTCCAGCAGGGTCCGCAGCGCCGCGGGGGCGTCACCGGTGACGAGTTGTGCCTGGGCGAGCGCACCGACCCCGGAACCCGCCCACCAGTTGTCGCCGGGACGGGTGCCGTGGGTTCCCGCCTCGGCGAGCGCGACGACGGCAGCGGACTGCTGCGTGCCCTGTGCCCACGCGAGTGCCGTCGCCCGGAGCGCCATGGCGCGGCCGGCCACGTCGTGGGCGCCGGCGGCGCGGGCCAGCCGTTCGGCCTCCAGCGCCGAGCGGACGGCCCGGTCGAGCCGGCCGGTCCGGGTGTCGAGGCCGCACTGCCCCAGCAGCAGGTGCGGCAGCATCTGCTGCGGGCCGCCGGCCCTGGTGACGGCCAGACCCCGCCCGAAGTGCCGGGAGGCGGCCGGGAAACGCTCCAGGAACACCTCGGACCAGCCGATCGCGGCGGGGAGTTCGGGGTTGCGGGCCAGCACGGTGTCCGGCAGGCCGTCCCCGGGCGTACTCCAGCAGCTCCTGGCCCATGCCGAGCTGCACGGTTTCGATGCCGTCGGCGAGCGTCGAGATGTAGCCCTTGCCGTCGGTGCTCAGGTAGCAGGGGCGTCCGTCCTCGGTGGTCCATGGCAGCAGGCGGGGTCCCGCCATGCCCGACGCCGCTTCGTGCAACTCCCTGCGACGCAGACGGTCCGCATCGCTCCTCGGCATGCCCATAGTGGATCTCCGGCCTCGGTCGCTGGAACAGGACACGGCGACCGTAACGACCTGACTACACGTCAATTCACGGACCCAGAAGGGCAGATCACAACACAAGGCCCGCGAACTGCCACGCTACGTAGTAGCTATCCGACGACGCCCAGGTAGCCGGCCATCTCGCGCATGTCGCTGGTCAGGGTGCGCTTGCGCTTGCTCAGGATCTCCTGCATGGTCTCGGCCGCCGAGTTCTGGTGCCTCAGCCACTCGGGGGCGGCTTCACGAGCGCGGGTCAGCTCGTCCATGGCCGCCGAAAGGTCTCCGGTTCGGGTGTGGGCTCGGGCCATGTCCAGGGTGAAGCGGTTCCCGTCGTTCGTGCTGGGCCTGCCCAGTCGCTTCCACGCCTTCGGTGACAGCTCGACCTCTTCGCCCGCCTTGCGCACCACCGCTCGGGCGTCGCCGACGACCATGGAGTCTTCGAGTGCCTTGATGGCGGCGGTCACCGGTCCGAAGACGGACCAGTGCCGGGAGACGTTGCGGTGCGCCGTGCCGACGGCGGTTGCCGCCACCCGCGCTGCCCTGCGGTACTCCTTGGCTTCGTCCGGGCGGTTGTTGCGTGCCGCCGCGGCTGCGGCCTCCATGGCCAGACCGCCCCACACCGCGTAGTGGTCGGGCGCGGCACCGGTGATCTTCGGCTCCACCACGTCCATGCTCTGGGCGGCGATCCGCTCTGCCTCCTCCAGCCGGCCTTGCCGCACCAGCAGCCAGCACATGCAGCCGACTCCGGAACCGGCCGCGAGCAGGTCCCCGCCCTCCCGCGCGTCCGCGATGGCTCCGCGCAGGGCCGTGTAGGCGATGTCGTACTGCCTCACCTGCGTGAGGTAGGTGCCGGCCAGGCGCAACGCCTCGGCGCGGGCGAGCAGGGCTTGCCGGTGCTCTTCCCCGCTGTCGTAGTGGGCGACGGCCCGCGCGGCATCCCGCAACAGGCCGGGCAGTTGGGCGGCAACGCTCTTGTAGCTGTCGGAGAAGTACAGCACCCGCGCGTCTCGAACCGTTCGCGCGTAGGCACGCAGGTTCGGTTCCTCGCCCACGGCCTGGGCGTCCTGGTCCACCAGCCCCACCGCCGGAGTGAGCGCGGCGCGAAGCTGGATGAGGTTGAGCCGGTTCGGCTCCTCCGCCCGTCCCACCGGCTCCGGCGCATCGGACGCGACGAGCGCCGCCGTGGGGATGCCCAGGGCGCGGGCCAGAGCGTGAAGCGTCTCCATGCGGACCGTTCCGCCTTGCTCAACCTTCCGAACGGTTGCTGGGGACAGGCCCGCCGCGTGGGCAAGCTCCTCCTGGCTCATCCCGGCGCGACGCCGGTACTTCCGTACGTTGTCCGCGAGTTCCATCGTCATCTGCTCACCACCTCCAGCGCCACGGTACGCCTGATGGGCGAACTGACCAGGCTCTCTGGGCAGATACCCACCCGGGACGGTGACCCACCGCCACACGCGGCGTCGGGCACGCGGTTGACTGGAACGGCGCGGCACCGGAGCCTCCGGCAGGCTGCGGGCCTGAGCGGGACGGGTCCCTCGTCGGTCGGGCAGCTTCGCCGGACCAGGGTTCTCCGGGGGCCGCCAAGGCTCACCACGTGACGCCTGCGCTCGGTCTTGGCGGCCCCCGGGGGTTCCTGGTACGCCTCCGGGGACCGGCCGGCGAGGAGCACGACCCGCGAACCGCGACCATCACCACGACGGTGCCGCACCGGCGCTCAGCCCCTGGTCCCTCGGAGGGAGGGCAAGGGTTGAGGTAGAGCCTTGTTGACCACGGCCGCTCTCGCTGGTGTTGCGCGCCCGGACAGGTGGGGGCGCCGCTGAGCGGGGCGGAGACAGGAGCGGGCGGCGGCCCCGCCAGGCCGGAGCGCGCGCGGCCCGCGACAGCGGGCCGCCTTGATCCAGTAAAGAAACTCTGAACAGCTCCGGCTCTACCGGCTCTGCCAGTTTTCCTCGCCACCGCGAACACGCCTGGAGCTGCTGCGCGCGGCTGGCACCTTCTCGGGATGTCTGCGCTCTCCCGCTCGTCGGGCGAGCGCATGCCGGAGGTTCTGGCAGTGGCGGGAGCCCTTACTGAGGCGTGTCCAGCTCTTGGGCCCGATGCTCCCGAGCCTTCCGCCGATGCAACAGCTCCTCTGCGAGCAGGCGGCCCGTGTCCTGGGCCTGCCGGTAGATCTCCTCAAGGCGTTGGAGTTCGCCGATCAAGGCAACAGCCTGCTGGGTCAGCTCGTCCTCGGTCAGTTCCTTGATCCGCTCGGCGGTCGTCTGGTCGGGGGCCGTCTTGTCCTCGACGGCCTCCGCGGGGTTCTCGGAGGTCGGGCCAGGCTGCCCCTGGACGAGGTAGGCGGGCTCCGGGCGCCCGGCGTGAATGAACTCCTGGCTGAATCCCAAGGTGTGCATGAGCTCGTCCATGGCTTCGGTCATGAACGATGTTCTCTTGAGAACTTCCTTGCCGGGCTTGGTCTTTGAACCTGAGCGCTGCCGGACGTAGCTGCCCCGGCTCTGGACGGAGTAGATCAGCCCTTCGTTCTTGAGCACCCGAAGGGCGCTCTGGATGGTCGAGCTGGCGAGTCCGTACTTCTCTTGAAGCTCGCGCGCCGTCGGGAGCTTGTCCCCAGGGGCCAGCCGGCCTTCGAGGATCTCCTGGCGCAGGGCAGCGGCGGCCTGCATATACGGGGGCCGGGAGTCCTCTTCAAACGGCAGCGTCATGCCTCTGAGGGTAGCGGGGCCTAGCACAGATGACACATGAGCCAGGGACTCGTCTCGGCTGTAGCGACACCAACGTTTGTTCCATGTGTATCGCTTGTTGCGCTTGTTTCAGTTGTGCGGCTAGGGTTCTGGCAGGTCGAACAAGCGACCCCTGAACAAGGGAACTGCCATGGCTATGACCAGGATTCGCGTCGGACTGCTGCCCTCTGCCGTCTGCATGACGGGCACCGACGCGACACTGAAGATCAAGGACCCGCAGACCGGGGAAATTGCCACCGATCGCGAGACGGGCGAGCACCTGTTCACGGTCACGGTGATGCTCATGGAAGAGGGGCGCGCGGAGGTCATGAAGCTCACCGTCCCCCAGTCCGGTCTTCCCGAGGGGCTGAAGCCGGGGGTCATGGTGCGCCCGGTGGACCTGTTCGCCACGCCGTGGGCGCGGATCTTCAACGGCCAGCTCTCGGAGGGCATCGCCTACCGGGCGGGAAGCTTGGAGGCGGTCAAGTGAGCTTCTCTGTAGGGGCATTGGCTTGCCGACTGCCGCTTCAACCGGTACCGGCAGCCGGTTCGCCCTCGGGTTCATCTACGACGTGGAAGGCGTGAAGTGAAGGACGTGAACGAGATCGCCCCGGTCCTGATCGGGGCGGTGCTCGCCCTGGCGGCCCTGTGGGCCGTGGTCGGCCTGGTCCGCTACCTGCGGGTGGACCGTGAGACCCGGGCGAGCATCCGGCAGGGCATGCGCATCCGGTTCGGGTGGGAGCGGCTGGCCAAGATGGCGGGCCTGTCGGTGACCGACAAGACCCCGACGTTCCTGGCCGAGCTGGTCAGCCGCGAGGGCGAGGTGCCCAAGCCCCGGGTCCTGGTTCCGCGTATCAAGGTGAAGCCGGACCGTTTCGGCGTGGTGGTGCGGGCCAAGTGCCTACCCAGGGTGGGGCTGGAGGAGTTCCAGCGCTCGGCGCGCTTCCTCGCCGACGCCTGGCGCTGCACGCGGGTGTCCGTGCTGCCGGACGGTCCCGGGCGGGTGGTGATCCGGGCCGTGCGCCTGGACCCGCTCATCACGCCGACCGAGCACGTCCCCACGGGAACGGTGCCGGGGAGCCTGGACACGTGGGGGCTCGGGCTGGACGAGTACGCCGACGACGTCAGCCTGCCGCTGGCGAACGTTCCTGGTGTGACGGTGGCCGGCCTGCCCGGCTTCGGCAAGACGTCGCTGATCAACAAGCTCATCTGCGACTTGGCCCCCTCCGACGCGGTGCAGTTCGCCGTGGCGGACGGCAAGGCCTCCACCGCCCACGAAGGGGACTATGCCGATCTGACACCCCGCCTGTTCGCCTTCGCGGGTGACGACCTGGCGGAAGCCAACGCGCTGTTCAAGCGCATGGTGAAGCTGCGGCGGGGCCGGTCCTCGTCCATCCGCGCCGTGCTGGGCGTGAAGAACATGTGGCACATCGGGCCGTCCCGCATCTGGCCGCTGACGATCCTGATCATTGACGAGGCGCACACCTACTTCCGCGAGTACAAGGGCAACGACGCCGAGACGAAGAAGCTGGCTGCCCTGTCGGCGGAGAACGCCCGACTGGTCGAGGACCTGGTGAAGAAGGGCCGCAGCGTCGGCATCATGGTCATCCTGGCCACCCAGAAAGCGACCGGCGACGCGATCCCGACGTTCATCCGGGACGTGTGCCCGCTGGGGCTGTCCTTCGCACAGAAGACGGCGGAAGCCTCCGTGGCCGCGCTCGGGGACGACATTCGCAACTGGCCGGACGCGAACCCGGTCAACCTCCAGGACCCGGCCTACGTCGGGGTGGCCTCCATGGGAGTGCAGGGCCGTCCAGGCTTCACCCGCGTGCGTACCCCGTACGTGTCCGACGGCGACGCGGCCCGGATCGCCGACGACACTGCCCACCTGACCGAAGACCCGGCCGCGTACCTCGACGTCTACCCGGGCCCGATCGACTGGAAGCCCGCCTTCATGGACGACGACGCCGACACCCTGATGACCGAAGCGGCCTGACGACCAATACAACTCGCTATCAAGGGAGAAGAGTTGGCCTGATGGCCGAGGATCGCCTCACACAGCGTACCGTGACCGTGGTCATGGCGGTCATCGCCCTGCTGGCGTTCGTGTTCTCCTTCGGCAACGTCTGGGCACTGGCCCTGCGTCTCGGGGTGCCCCACCCGGTCGCTCCGCTGATCGCCCCCATGGTTGACCTGTCCGTGATCGGGCTCCTCGTCGGTCTGCGCCTGCTGTCCCTGCGCGGTGTCCCGCAGGAGGAGCTGACGGCCGCGACGCGGTTGATGCACCTGTGCGGCCTGCTGACCCTGGCCCTGAACGTCGCCGAACCCCTGGCAGCCGGGCACTACGGCCGTGCCGCCGTCGATGCGGTCGCGCCGCTACTGCTGCTCGGCTGGGGCCAGGTCGGCCTGCAGTTCCTCCGCCACTTCCACGCCCTGACCGCCCCGAACCCGGCAGAGGCCCCGGTCCCGGTTCCGACCATGGAACACCTGCCGGCCACGCTCGTCTCGCTCGCCCCCGTACCGGAGCCCGTCCTCGCATCGCCCTCCGGGCCGGCGCCTGCCCCTGAGCCTGTTCCCGTGCCGGCCAAGACGACCGCGTCCGCCACGCTCCCGGCCGTCCCCGAGGCCCTGCTGACCGCTGCCCGGCGCATCGCCGAGACGCACCACGCCGAACAGGGCGAGCACATCACGCCCGGCCAGCTGAAGGCCCGCCTGGGCGTCACGCTGCCGCTGGCCACCGCCGCACACGCTCAGCTCTCCGCCTGAGCCTGCTGGCCTCTTCCCCACCTGACCGACCCCGCCCGACCGGGCTCGGCTTCCTATGCCCCGAGCAGCACCAACACGGCTTCCTGACTGGCTGGTTGCTGCTCGGGGCCACCCCACCCGACAGAAGGGACACGCCCCGACATGGTTGCGCTGGACCTGCGCCACGTGGCAAGCCCCGCCGTGCGGGACCTGATCCACCTGGTCAACCTGCCCGACTTCGACCACGCGCACCAGCAGATCAACCGCCTCGGCGGCTGCACCGAACCCGTGCGCCTGCTCGGCCAGACCACCACCATCGACCCAGCCACCGGCGAGGTACTGCGCTCCTACACCACCGCCGACGAGCCAACCGGCAGCCTGCTGACGACCTGCGGCAACCGCCGCGCCTCACGCTGCCCGGCCTGCTCCCGCGTCTACGCCGCCGACACCTTCCAACTGATCCGGGCGGGCCTGACCGGCGGCTAGAACGTACCGGACACCGTCCGCACCCACCCCCGCGTGTTCACCACACTCACCGCGCCATCCTTCGGCCCCGTCCACAACCGCCCCACCGACACGGGCGGCGCCCTCCGGCCCTGCCGCTGCGGCAAGCTCCACGAACCCGCAGACGCGCTGCTCGGCACCCCGCTGGACCCGAAGACCTACGACTACCCGGGCGCGGTGCTGTTCAACGCCCACGCCGGAGCCTTGTGGGCGCGCTTCACCATCTACCTGCGCCGCGAGATCGCCGCCCGGCTCGGCCTGACCCAGAAGGCGGCCCGCGCAGTGCTGCGCGTCTCCTTCGCCAAGGTCGCCGAGTACCAGAAGCGCGGCCTGGTCCACTTCCACGCCGTCATCCGCCTCGACGGCCCGGACGGAAGCACCCAGCCCCCGCCCCCGTCCGCCACCGTGACCCTGCTCGCCGACGCCATCCGGGCCGCCGCCGCCCGCGTCTCGATCAGCGTCGTCTCGGACGCGGTCGGGGAACGCGAACTCACCTGGGGCGAATAGCTCGACGTTCGCGAGATCGCCGCCTTCGGCACCGACGCCGAACTCACCGATCACGCGGTCGCCGCCTACGTGGCCAAGTACGCCACCAAGTCCGCCGACTCATCCGGCGCCCTCGACCGCGCCCTGTTCTGCCGCCCCTGCCAGGGACGCGGCATGACCCTGACCGGCCACGGAACCCCGGTCACGTGCACCGCCTGCGGCGGCACCGGACACGCCCGACCGCTGCCCCGCCTCGCCGTCGAACGCCACGTGCGGCAGATGATCCGCACCTGCTGGGAACTCGGCAAGCGCCCGGAGTTCGCGGACCTCAAGCTCTGGAAGTGGGCGCACATGCTCGGCTTCCGGGGCCACTTCTCCACCAAGTCCCGCTGCTACTCGGTCACCCTCGGCGCGCTGCGCGACGACGCCGCACCTGGCGCACCGAACAGGCCCGTACACACGCCGGCCTGCCCGACCTCGACCCGAGCACGACTCTCGTCATCGGCCACTGGGCCTGCCACGGCTCGGGCTACAGCCCCGGCGGGGAACTCCTCGCCGCCGCTGTGTGGCACCGCAGAGAACTGGAACGGCAGTTCACCGCAGAGGGCGGCTTCTGATGACCCCACTGCTCACGGGTCCGAGCACGGCCGGGGACCTGCTGACGGTCCCCCAGGTCATGGCCCGCCTCCAGCTCGGCCGCTCCGCCGTCTACGACCTGCTCCGCACCCGGCAGCTCGCCTCCATCACCCTCGGCCGCGCCCGCCGCATCCCCATCCACGCACTCACCGACTTCATCCGCACCCGACTCGAACAGGACGCCGCCTGATGACCACACCCCGCGACACCCCCGCCCCCTCGCGCCGTAGCCGCGCCAACGGCGACGGCACCGTCTACCAGCGCAAGGACGGCCGCTGGGAAGCCGCCGGCTACGTCCTCGCCCCCGGCGACACCCGCAAGCGCGTCCGCGTCTACGGCATCACCCGCAAGGAAGCCCTCGCCAAGCTCACCGAGAAGATCGCCACCAGCAACCGCGGCGTCCCGGTCGTTTCCGCCCAGGGCAGCGTCGCCGCCTATCTCACGTACTGGCTGGAGAACGTCGCCATCCACCAGCTCCGGGAGACCACCCACACCCGCTACACCGCCTGCGTCAACCAGTACCTCATCCCCGGCCTGGGTAAGAAGAAGCTCGCCAAGCTCGCCGCGAAGGACGTGCGCACCTGGCTGAACGGGCTGCGGACCGTCTGCCAGTGCTGCGCACGCGGCATCGACGCCCGCCGCAAGCCCAACGCCCAGGCCGGCCGCCGCCCCCGCTGCTGCGCCATCGGGAAGTGCTGCCGCAAGTACCTCTCCCCGCTGACCCTCGCCTACATCCACTCCGTCCTGAAATCCGCACTGGAGCACGCCGTCCGCGAGGAAGAGATCCCGCGCAACGTCGCCCGCAACGTCCGCACCGGCACACCCCGACCCCGCCGCTTCAACCCCCTCACTTCCGACGAGGCCCAGCACTTCCTCGCAGCCGCGCAGGGTCACCGCCTCCATGCCCTGTTCGAACTCGCCCTTCGCACCGGGCTCCGCAAGGGCGAACTCCTCGGCCTGCGCTGGGAAGACCTCGACCTCGACGCCGGCACCGCCAGCATCCGCCGCACCCTCCAACGCACCCGCACCGGCGGCCTCACCACCTTGCCGACCAAGACGATCAGCTCGGAACGTCGCATCGCCCTCCCGGCCGCGTGCGTCGCCTCGCTGCGCGCACACCGTGACCGGCAGGCCTGCGAGAAGCAGCAGGCCGGCGCTGAGTGGGTGGACAGCGGCCTCGTCTTCACCCGCCTGGACGGCCACCCGATCGAACCCGCCACCCTCACGAGGCACTTCAACGCGCTGCTTCGCCGCTCCAGCCTGCGGGCGATCCGGTTCCACGACCTGCGGCATTCGACCGCGACCCTCCTCCTGGAACAGGGCGTCGAACTCGTCGTCATCAAGGAGTTGCTGGGCCCTGCGCACATCGGAGTGACCGCGACGGTGTACGCCCACGTCCGACTCCGCCTCCAGCGCGACGCCATCGACCTCCTCGGCCGCACCCTCGGCAAGCTTTCCGAGACGGTCACCAACCCCGACGACAGCGACGACCCGCCGCTTTGTGCAGCACCCGTCCGCTGACGTTGCCGTCAACTACTGCCGTCAGACAGCCCAACGGCCCCACCGGAGCTACGTCCGGTGGGGCCGCGATTATCACTTGCCGGGCTCGCTACGACTCGTCTCCGAGGCGATGCCCATTCGCGTAACCGTGCACCCATTGAATGCACTCGGGCCGATCCCCCGTACCCACGCGACAGAATTCTTCTACGGCCGCGCGGACCTCAGAGACCGGGAGGGCACTCCTTGGATCGTGAAACATCGGCTCGCCCGGGTCGGAGACAACACGGGGATCGAATCCTGGGGGGTTCGGATTATCCGAAACCCAGACGTGATCGAAGATGCCACCCTGCGCAGGATGACTTTCGCTGACAAACCAGATGAGCGCCCCGAAACCCGTAGAGGAATTTACGGAAATGCGGAGAAAGTTGTCTGGCATATCGGGGCCATCAACGTGACGCCTATCAGAGAACATGAAGCACGCATCGTCGCCGGGGCTCCAGTACGGCGCACTGCTCTCCGCTTCCAGATTCTCCATCACCTCTGTGATCAGCGCCGACATCTCAGGCCACGTCTCGGCATAGTGCCACTTGCGGTGAATCATGGCATTAAGAATCAAGGCTATCCCAAACCTTCCAGCACCTGGGGCTCCGTCGCCCCCGGATACCATACCCGCATCGTTGATCCGCGCGGAAGGATCGCTGGAACCGCAGCCTGGCACCCGAAGGGAAACGGGCACACCCCCTTGGGATTGTTGATGACCACGTCTGCATCAGTCACTCCATTTTGCCTCATCCACCAGGCATACTTCGTCTCAACGTGAGTGGCTGCCGGGTGTGGCCCGACGCGCGGGTTCGAAATATTTGGAGATCCCTTGAGGAAATCATCGATAGCCGCCGTCGTGCCATCCGAACCGCTACTAATTCCAGTGGAAATCTCATTCCCGCCAGCATCGAATATTCGCCCGCTCGTGACCTTGCTCGGAAGGCCACTCATTGCATTGCCAGCAAACTCGGTATCACAGTTGTGAACCAGGACCGGCGTGGTACCCGCGAGGACATAGTACGTGTGGAGGTTCGCGACGGTCAGGTTTTCTGCGGTTTGCGGTGCCGTCGTGTAGGTCCGGGTTGCGAGGAGAACGACCGGGCCGTGGTCAGGAGAGTAGAGCTGGTGACCGACTTGCAGGTCTTGGGCGTCCGTCCAGGTCTTGGTTGTTTCATCCCAGTACGGGTGGTGGGCGGTAGAGGTCAGAGTCGCGGTTGTTTCCGGAGTCGTCTTGCTGGTGGAGGTGGAAAGGGTCAGTTCTGTGAACCTGGTGTCGTCGGGGGTGACGATTTTGGCGGTCACGGGTTCGGGTGAGGTCTTACCGGTTTGAGGATCGGCCGCCATGACGGTGTCGTCGGGCTCGATGTCGCCGATGGCCTTGGTGCTTCCGTCGGCCATCAGGACCCGGGTGTCCGGGGGGAAGCTGTTGTTGCAAGGGATTCGCGCCCCGTCCGTGAGGTCCCTGAAGATTCCCTTGGCGACGAGACTTTCGAACTTGACACCAGTGACCAGGGCCGCGATAGATGCTACGGCTTCTACGCAGCCATCCGTTGTCGGGTGATTCGCGCAGTCCTGGACCTTATCCAGCCCCGTTACTTCTTTGGTGACCTGCCAGGACTTCGACGCCGTGTTTCCGAGGGTGGGCCTGATCCACGGCGTTTTCGTGTTTTTGGATATCTGGGAAGTGACCCACTGGTTCTCGACGCTCTGAGTGTCGTCCTTGATCGTCTGGTAGTACCGGCGCTGCTCGACAGGGCCGAAGTAGTTTCCGGTCTCGGCGGTGTTGTTGAACGTGATGGTGCCGCCGTGGCAGTTGTACAGGGTGCCGCATTCCTCGGACTTGAGGCCGTTGGGGTCGGAGCGGTTGACCGGGTCGTTGTTGCTGTAGGCGTAGGCGTTCCACTGGAGCGGATCGCCGGCGTCCAAGAGCGGATCCGGGTTCAGGAAGCGGCCGGTGCTGGGCTGGTACTGGCGGGCGCCGAGGTTGGTGAAGCCGGTGGTGTCGTCCTTGAGGCCGTTGACGAAGCCCTTGTCGCCGGACCACGGGGTGGACAGGGAACCGGCTCCGCGGGCCGCGCCGAACGGGTCGAAGGAGCGGCGGGTTTCGGCGGTGGTGGCGGAGTCGATGGACAGCGTGTTGCTGCCGTGGGTGTCGGAGAACTGGTAGGTGAGTTTGGTCGGGCCCTGGCGGACCAGGGTGATGCCTCCGGGGATCGTGTAGTACCGGGTGCCGGTGCTGGTCTGGCTGTTGGTGTCGTAGGTGAGCTCGTCGCCGCCGCCGAGGTTGACGGTGGTCTTTCCGGGGTTGCGGCGTACGAGCTGGTTGCCGTCGGCGTCGTAGACGTAGCTCGTGGTCTGTCCGCCCTGGGTGAGGGAGGCGAGCTTGCCCTCGATGTCCCAGGTCAGCGTCGCGCCGTTCGCGGCGTCGGTCGCGTTCCAGGTGGAGCTCGACCACTTTTCCTGCCAGTTCGGCGCGTAGACGCTGAACTTGCCGTCGTCCTGGACGACGGCGAAGTAGCCGCTTCCGGCGCCGGCCACGGTCTGCGAGGACCAGAGCAGGGTGCGCTGGGCGTCGTAGACCACGAAGTTGCCGTCGTCCTGCATGGTTGCCCACGCGCCCGGGTGGTTCTGGGTGTTGCTGGACCAGACCACCTGCCCGGTGCGCAGGGAGCTGAGCACCAGGTTCCCGTCACCCTGCATGGCGAGCTGCACGCTGTTGGAGCGCACGGACTCACCAGAGTTGAGGGTGAAACCGGCACCGAGGGTCTTGTTGCTGCCGGGGTTGCTGATCTGGGTGGTGTTGCCGGCCGCGTCGTACTGGTCGGTGCCCTGGTTGTAGGAGCCGCCGGCGAACGTGGACCTGCTGGTCGCCAGTGCGTGCGGGCCACCGGTGCCGCCGCCCGTCCCGGCTGCTGTGGTCGGCGTGTTGCGCGTGCCAGGCGCGGGGAAGGACTGGTCGACCGTCACGTCCTTCGACGTGTCGCCCGCCAGGCTGTGGCTGACCATCCGTGTGCGGTTGCCGGCCAGGTCGTAGCCGTAGTCCTGCCAGTACGCCGTGCTTCCGCCGACGGTGGTCTTGGCCGGCGCGACCGCCCCGCTGGTGGGCGTGGCGTTGGCGCAGGCTCCCTGGCCAGCGAGCGAGGGAGTCGGCTGGTTGAGCCGCCCGGTGTCGCTCCACGCCGTGGTGACGCGGCCGAGGTAGTCGTATGTGAAGCACTGCAGGTCGGTGGCGGCTGGGGTGTTGTCGGGGATGGCCCTGATTGCGGTGACCTTGCCGGCCGGGTTGTAGGTGTAGGTGGTGTTCTGGACGGTGCCGGTGGTGGCAGTCTGCTTGTCGACGTACTGGGTCAGCAGGCGTCCGGTCGGTTCGTCATAGGTGTTGGTCGCGACGATCTGGGTGCCCCACGGATTCATGGTGGAGCGGATGTTGCGACCGTAGGCGTCCCAGTCCGCCTGGCGGAGGTAGGTGATGCCCGCGCCGCCCATGTCGCTGAGGAGGCCGTTGGCCTCGTAGTTGTAGTTGATCGACTCCTGGGCGAGGTCGCCTGCCGCGGCACGTCCTTCGTTGACCATCGAGCCGGTGACGGGGTTGTAGGCGGCGGTGTATTCGAACGTGGTCTGCCCGGTCTTGCCGATCTCGCTCCCGGGGACGGATACGGTGCTCTTGGTCGGCCGGTAGCCGACGTCGTATTCGGTGATCGCCTTGGTGTACGTGGTTCCGCCGGCGCCGCCCACGTACCGGGTCGAGCTGGAAGCCTGGCCCTTGAGGAGGGTGTCGTAGGAGTAGCCGGTGAGCTGGTTGGCCGGGCTCACCGTCCCGTTGTAGGTGCCCGTCTTGCGGCCGAGCAGGTCGTAGGTGATCGCCAGGGTCTGGTTCCGCGCGTCCGTGGTGGTGGCGAGCCGGCCCGCGCTGTCGTAGGTGCGAGTGGAGACACCGGTGTCGGGGTCATCGGCCCGGACCTGCCGCCCGCGCTGGTCGTACGCGTAGCTCCAGGTGTTGCCCGCGGCATCGACGCGGGTGGCGGCCTGGCCGGCCGGTGTGTAGGTGTAGGTGGTGACGTCCGCGTCCGCCGGGTTGCCGGTCGCCGTCGGTGTCCGGTACTGCCACAGCTGCGCGGTGCGACCGCGGGCGTCGGTGACGGTGCTGGTCGCGGTGGCGCCTGCCGGGGGCGTCACGTCGACGCGGTCGGCTCCCGGGTAGGACGTGGTCGTGGTGGTCTGGAGCTGGCCGAGTGCGATGAACTGGCTGCTGACGGGTCGGCCGACGCCGTCGAACTGGACCGTGGTCCTGTTCGGGACCTTCGCGGCGTCCGGGATCCAGCGGTTGGTGCCGGGTCGGTTGGTGTCGTCGTAGTAGCCGGCGTAGGTGGAGTTGACCCGTCCCTGGGAGTCGTAGAACGAGTCCGTGACCATCCGGCCTTGGTAGGCCGAGATCGCTGGCGGGCTCTGGGTCTGCACCACCCTGCCCAGACCGTCGAGGATCTGGGTCGACGTGCCGTAGTCGTGGCCGTTCGGCCACAGTGAGTTGGTGGTGATCGTGGAGGGCGCCGTAAGCCCGTTCACGGCGTAGTCGTACGTGACGTTGGCGCCTGCGGCCGTGTCACGGCCCGGAATCCAGATGGCCTTGAGGCGCCCGAGCGCGTCGTAGGCCTGGGTGAGCGTGCGGGCGTTGGGGTCTGTGGTGGTGACGGGCAGCGAGCGTGCGGGGTCCAGGGTGACCGTGGTCTCGCGCCGGGCACCTGCGTCGGGTGCTCCGGCGGGTGCCGCGGTGCTGGTAACGGTGCGATTGGGCAGCTCGCCGGGGTTGGCGGAGCTGTACGCGGTGGTGACCACGGCACCGTTCGGGTTGGCGCTGTCGGTCACGGTCGGGTCGGTGACGGTGGCGGTGCGGCCGTAGGCGTCGTAGGTGTTGGTGCCGACGGTGACGTACGTGGGTGTGCCCGAGGCGTCGTAGCTGTCGAGGACCTGGGCGCCGGTGACCTCGGCCTTGGCTCCTGCGGTACCGAAGGCCAGGCCGTCGTAGAGGGTGCGCTTGTCGGAGATGGTGTTGGCCGCCGTCGGCGCCGCGCCGCAGGCGTTGCTGCCGGAGATTGTCAGGACCTCCGACACGAGGGCGGCCATCTGTGCGTTCGCGCCGGTGGCGTACGAGGTCCGGGTGCATTGGTCCGGGGTGCCGTCTGCGGTGCTGAGGGAGGTGAGGACGCGGTTGCCGTTCGACGGGTCGCTCGTGGTGACCGTCGAGATCGTGCGGGTGCCCGTCGTGGTCGCCGCCGTGCTGACGCCGGTGGTCTTGACGATGGCGTACCGTGCGACCAGGTCGGGCAGTCCGGTCCGCGTGTGAGTCGCGGTGGTGTCCTTCGGACTCTCGTACGTGTTCACCGCGACCGCGGCAGGCGAGGTGGCGCTCGCGTCCGCGTAGGTGTCGGTCTCCAGCACCCGGCCCGACAGCCAGTCCGTGTCCGGTCGGCTTCCACTCGTAGGCCCGGACACGGACGCCGACCGCGGGTTGTTGTCCGCCTTGTAGTCGCCGTCCATGCCCTGGTAGTAGCTGGTGGACGTCTTGGACTGCGGGCCGTCCTTGCCGGATCCGGTCACCACGGTGACGCTCGCGTACCCGCGGAACTGGTCCCAGGTGCGGTAGTCGTTGTCGGTGAACGCGCCGTCGTTGCGGTGCCACGCCGCGGGACCGTAGGTGTAGGTGGTCGTCTTGGGCACCGAACCGCTGATGAGCGCGGCGTTGGGGTCGACGGTGACCGACTTGACCGGGTAGCGCAGGAACCAGTCGTCGACCGTCTTCTGCACTCCGCTGTCGAACCACTTGACGTTGTAGCAGCTCATCGTGTTGCTGTCGGGCGAGGCCGGCATCCGGCCCGACACCCGTGAGCACGAGTCCCGGGTGTAGTCCACCAGGATGGAGCCGCCGGTCTCGGTGGTGATGCCCACGAGCCGCGGACGGTTGTAGTGGGCGCGCGCCGGGACCAGGCCGTCGACCCGGTTCGGCATCATCAGGCCGGCGAATGTGACCTCGGGCAGGTCCTTCTCGGTCTGGCCGTTGAAGTTGTCCTCACCGAACCGCTTGACCGACTGGAGCCAGGCGACCGGGGCGTTCTCGGTCGGCTTCGTGGGATTCGCCGGGTCCTGCTGGGCTGCGTTGTTCGGGTCCTTGAAGGCGTGCGTCAGAACGTAGCGGTCGACCTGGCGATAGGCTCCGCCGGACCGGATCGAGGTAGTGATGCTGTTGAGCCACTTCGTCGACCAGAAGCTCGGGCCGTAGTTGGAGCAGCGGCCCTGGTCGAGGCACTGCTTGTCTAGCGGGGCGTCCGGCCAGTACTCGGGGTGGGAAGACTGCTGCGACGGGTCGCAGGAGGTCGACGTGCACCGCTCACCGGGCTGGAAGTCGATCCTGGAGGCGGGCTGGTAGGTGCCGCCGACGGTGAGCTGGTCGGACAGCAGCTGGCCGTAGCTGATCGAGGTGAGGGTGCCGGCGCGCGTGTACGCGGTGTTCACGGCGGCGGCGCCGTTCTGGCCGCCGCCGCGGGCGTACCAGTTTGTCTCGGGCGAGTAGGTGTAGGTGGTGAGGTTGCCGTGGACGTCGACGATGTAGTCGAGGTTCCAGCGCCATGCCGTCTGGCACCACGAGTCCTTGCCCTTGGAGCCGTCGTAGCACGGGTCGCCGGGGTTGGGGGAGTAGACCGGCACCGTCCAGGCGGACTTACTCTCGGGCCCGGTCTTGCTCGGGGTGCCGTCGGCGGCGGGAAGCTGGTTGAGGCCGAAGTAGTAGACCGTGCCGGAGGAGTCGGTGACCCTCAGGTAGGAGCCGTTCCACGTGCCGTTGGCGGCACCGGTGAGGTACTCGATCTTCGTGCCGTCGTCGTTCTTGAGGCGCCAGGTGCACTTGGACTGCTCGTCGGCGGGGTTGCCCGCGACGCAGGAGGCGTCATGAGGGACGAGCTCTCCGGAGTGGCCGCCGAGGGAGAGCGTCAGGTTCGCGCCGCCCCAGCACTGGTCCGCCGAACCGGGGATGCCGGCCTTGTCGCACGACTTGTAGGAGCGCTCGACGAAGCCGGAGCTCAGGTCCCAGCCGTCGCCGATCCAGGAGGCTTGGGAGTTGGTGGAGGCCGTCTTGCCGTCCACCGAGGCCGAGTCGTACCCGAGGGCGAGGGACGGCACTGCGCCGCCCAAGGTGGGCGGGGACTGGATCGGGTAGCCGTAGCTGAACGATCCCGACGAGCTTCCGGCGGACCAGGCCTGGCTGGGCCCGAGCGAGGTGGCACTGAAGGTGCCCGTCCCGCTGGACGGCGTGCCGTCCAGAGCCAGGACGACCGGCGCCGCCGCGCCCATGGAACCGAGGTCGGACGACTTCGCCAGTGCTCGCTGGCGCGAGCTCGTCGGCGATGTGGTAGCGGGGAGGTCCACATCGGCCAGCAGACGATCGGTCTGCTGGTCGTAATGCGACGCAACCGGCGTACGGGTGAGGCAGCCTGTGGAGTCCGGTGTGGTCAGTGCACAAGCGGGTAGAGCGACCAGTCGCGCACGGTTCTTGTAGTCCCCGCCGAACCCCACTCCGCTCAGGTCCAGGCCGATCCTGACCTTGGCCGCGTCGGCTTCCGCGGTCCGCGAGAGCGATACCAGTGGACCTTGCACGCCGGCGGCGTCAGCGACAGTCGATGAGGCGACCTGAACGTTCACGGGTGCGGAGCCCGCGTCAGCGCCGGCCGGAGCGGATTCACCGGACGTGGCAACCGGGGCCAGCCATACCGGCAGATCGCCGGCCCGCTGTGACGCCCCCGCAGCGGGTTCCCGCGTCTCGACTCCGTCCGCGCCCTTGCGGGCCGCTGTCGAACCGGCGGCCGGAGGTGCTGCCAGTGTTGCCACCGCGCTGCCGTGCGCCGATCCCGTCGGAGGCTTCGGCGGCACCCAGTCCGGCGAACCGGTCACCCGAGGAGTCGATTTGGGTACATCGTGCTTGCCGGGCACCGATCCCGTCTTCGGCAACGGCGTGTTGGGCGGTGACCAGATCTTGTCCTTGCCGCTGTCCGCCAGCGGTGCGGCAAGTGCCGGCGCCACCGGTGACAGCAACGCTCCAAGAAGCGCCAGCGAACTGACGAGTGCTACTCGGGACTTCCCCCACGTCGGCGGCGGACCCACCCGCCCAACCGATCGTCGTAAACGGACATGACGAACCAAAATGACTGCCCCCCAGCAGAGTTGGCCGCACCGCGACACGGCGCGGACGAACGACTGTGGCGGAGGGTAGCGTGCAAACCAATGGGCGGTCGAGCGGATTCACCACACCCGCCCTGGGTGACGGATCTCACGCGGAGGGTAAACGGGGAGGCCCGATGGCAAATCGGACATCCAGCCGGTGAAAGGTGGTTGACGAAGCCTTTGCCGCTGAGACAGCTTGCCTTCTGGCCCTGCCTACGTTCACCGGCAGGTTGCTCGCACGCATCGACACGTGCATCTCTCGTGGGGGGACTACATCATGCCTACCGCTCCGCCCGGAGCTTCCTCCGGCATGCGCCGAATCAGGTATCCGTCACGGCGCTCATCAGCCGCCGCGATCGGTCTGGCTCTCGCGCTGACCTCGGTCGGGCCGATCGCGCCCAGCGCCTTCGCCGACACCGCGCCGCCTTCGACATCCGCTGCTTGGGCTGGCCTTCCGACCGGACTGTCCGGCGCGATCACCGCCGGCGACGCCAAGTTCGCAGGCGAGAAGCCCGTCCTGCCCGGCGACAAGGCGATCGCCGAGGCGAAGAAGACCGGAAAGCCCGTCGCGGTTCCGGAGCTGACCGACGAGTCGAGCGAGACTATCGCCACTCCCGACGGCCACCTCGCCCGGACCATGCACGCCGACCCGCAGCGCGTGAAGCAGGACGGGGCGTGGGCCATTCTCGACGGCACGCTGATCGCGGACGGCTCCGGCGGATTCCGCCCCAAGGCCTCGATCTCCGGCGTGCGCCTGTCCGGCGGGGGTGCCGGGCCATTGGCCACCCTGACCAGCCCTGACGGGGAATCGCTGAGCATGGATTCCCCGTTCCCGCTCACCAATCCGACGCTCGACCCGGGTGGCCAGGCACTGGTCTATCCGGAAGTCGCGCCCGGCGTCGACCTCAAGGTGGCCACGTCCAAGCTCGGCAGCCTCAGCACGGTCCTGATCGTCAAGTCCGCCGAAGCGGCGAAGAACCCGGCACTCAAGAAGGTCCGTTTCCCCACGACCGCCAAGGGCGTGACCGTCAAGGCCGACGCCGACAACAACCTCACCGCCACCACCGCGGACGGCAAGGTCCGCTGGCACGCCTCCGCTCCGCAGATGTGGGACAGCTCCACCAGCACGTCGCCGGCTACCGCACCCTCGAAGCGGGACGCCGCCGGTGCCGTCGATGACGTGACACCAGGCGGGTCCGACCGGACCAGCACCGCCGAAGGTCCTGGCCCCGGAGCCAAGATCGCCACCATGGCCACCACGGCCACCCCTGACGCGGTCGAACTGACCACGGACGAGTCCATCCTCGGCCAGGGCCAGGGGCCCTGGTTCATCGACCCGGGCTGGCTCTACGACAGCCGCTCGGCCAACGCCTGGACCTGGACCCAATCCGCCTATCCGACCACGGCCAACATCGGGAGGACCGTAGCCAACACCGGTGACCAGTACGCCACCCCCGGCGTCGGATTCCAGGGCTACCGGACCAAGAAGGGCGTCGAACGCTCGTACTTCCAGTTCGACACCCGCTGGTACAACGACATCGTCATCGACAACGCGACCCTGTCGCTGTGGGAGGTCGAGTCCTCCGACTACTCCTGCACCAACCCGTACGACGTCGACCTCTACCTCACCAATCCGATCGACAACAACACGACCTGGAACAACCCTCCCGGCGTCATCGGAGGCGTGGTCGGCACGAAGTCCGTACCCGGAGCGCACCACGACGGCTGCACCGGCAGCTACCAGATCGACTACGACGTCACCTCCGTCTACCAGAACTACGCACCCGCGCGGGACAGCCTCGCGTTCGGCCTCGCCGCTCACGACGAGACGATTCAGAAGGCGTTCAAGCGCATCGACTACACCCCGGTCGTCGTCGTCAAGTACGACCGCGTCCCCAATACCCCGACCAACCCCAACGCCTCCCCGGCCCCCACCACCAAGGTCCCGGAGACGACCAACCAGGGCTGCGACGGCAACTCGATCGGCTGGATGAACTCCTCCGCCGGTTTCAACGGCACGGTCACGCTCAACGCCACTGTCAGCAGCCGAGCCCAGAACTCGCTCACCGGCTGGTTCCACATCTGGGACTACGCCGACCTCAGCGCCGACGCCGACCAAGGCAACTCCGCTCTGACGCCCAACAACGGCGTGGCGGTCTTCCAGGTCAAGCCCGGCGTCATCAAGGACGGTCACGTCTACGGCTGGGGCGCCCTGGGTGCCGACACCGTGATGCAGCAGATGTCGGCCTCGACCCCGGTCTGCCGCTTCGGCGTCGACCTGACCCCGCCGACCCTCTCGGTCCCGGACGTCTACACCCAGTTGTCGGATGCCGACCTGGCGACCAAGTACCCGCCGTCCGGCAACGGCCAGGTCACCAAGAAGCGGGTCGGGGAGACCGGTCTCGTGCCGTTCACCGCAGCCGACCCGGCCCCGGCGGGGGGCGGCTACGCCTCCGGTGTGGTCTGCGCCCGCTGGTCCTGGGACCCCCAGTTCTCCGGCGCCGGCTGGGCTTGCGGGTCACAGATGCCGCAAGGCGGGATCCCCGTCGCACCCGGCCGCTGGGGCACCAACATCCTGTACATCCAGGTGATGGACAACGCGCAGAACGTCTCGCCCGTCGCGTCGTACTCGTTCTACGTGCCGTGGAACCCCGACGGCCCGCCGCCGGTCTTCGGCGACGTGACCGGCGACGGAGCCCCCGACATCCTGCTGGCCGACCAGGCCGGCAACCTGCGCACCTACAACGCCCCGGGCAACCCGAACGTCAAGAACCCGTCCGTCACGACCGTCGCCACCGCCGGTGCCGCGCCCGACGGTCTGAGCTGGAAGAACTTCCAGTTCACGCACCGTGGCACCCTGACCGGCGGTACCCACCTCGATGACGTCATCGTCCATGGACCGGGCTCGCCCGACCTCCTCGTCTATCCCAATCCCGGGAACGACGGCGTGTACGGGCGGATCGACGCGAAGAAGTCGATCTCGAAGCCCGCCTGTTCACCGACACAGACGGAGAACTGCGCATGGCTCGGCACTCCCGGCTACAACGCCAAGGACTGGTCGAATACGCTCCGGGTCGCCGCGCTCGGCGACCCGGTGAACTCCGACCTCGATCCCAAGCTGGGATTCAAGAACAAGACCGGGCTGCTCACCGTCGAAAGTTTCAACGGCGGCTCCGACGCTGCCCTCTGGTACTACCCGGCCACAGACACCAGCACCCTCGGAAAGCCCGTCCAACTGGCCGCCTCCGGCTGGAAGGACAAGGAACTCATCACTCCCGGTGACTGGACCAAGCAGGGACACCCCGGGTTGTGGAGCCGGAACCTCGCGGCGACCGGTGACGCGGCCAGGGACGACCTGCTCGCCTACACCTTCACCACCAGCACCGTCGTCGCCACCGACAACCAGGGCAGGCCGATCCTGGACCCGACCGGCAAGACCGTCATGGCCCCGACGCTCACCCAGATCAGCCCCGGCACCAAGATCGGCGGAGTCAGCGCCGACACCTGGCCCACCGTCGGCTCCGACGGTGACCTCACCGGCAGCGGCAACTCGACCCTTTGGGCCATGAAGGGCAACGGCACGATCGACATCTGGTGGGGACAGCCCACTGCTCCCGGCAACCCGGCCGCCGGATACACCTGGCAGGTCGGCCCCTCCACGATCGGCAACACGTCCGTCAATCCGCAGTGGTGGGCACTCGACGGCCGTAGCAGCGGTGACACCGGCGACGCCAACGCGCTGTACCAGAACGGAGCGCCCGGCACTGCCTACCCGAAGAACGCCGTGCTCACCGCCGATCACACCGGCAACGCCAACAAGGCCACAGCGCTCGACGGCTCCGTCTTCTACCGCACCACCGGACCGTCTGGCCTCGACACCACCCGGAGCTACAGCGTCGCAGCGTGGGTGAAGCTCAACAACACCAACGGCTATCAGAGCGTGCTGTCGCTCACCGGCGACGAGCGCAGCCCGTTCTACCTCCAGTACTCGGCCGGGCTCGGCAAATGGGCCTTCGTCCTGCCGGACGGCGATCACTACAACACCGGCACCTACTACGTCGCAACAGACCCGACGACGGACCGGGCCAAGCCCCGACTCGGCGTCTGGACCCACCTGATCGGCACCTACAACGCAGAGGCGGGCACCGCCACGCTGTTCGTCAACGGCCGAGCGGTCGGCTCCACCAAGGTCCCGACCGCGTGGAAGACCACCGGCGGCCTCAACATCGGCAACGACATCAGCAACCGCTACCCCGCCGGCAACGCGCTCAACGGCGCGGTCGGCGACGTCCGGATCTACCCGTACGCACTGACCGACCCGCAGGCGAACGCGCTCGCGACGACCGACTCGCTCGTCCAGATCCACACCGCCTTCAACCCCGGCAAGTGCGTGGACAACTGGGGCGGCCTCACCGGCGCCGCCGCCGCGATCTACGACTGCTGGAACGGGGACAGCCAGCACCTCCTGATGACCGCCGACAACCAGATCAAGAACCCGCTCACCGGCACCTGCCTGGGCACGGCGACCACGCCCGCCGCCAACGGAACCCGGATCACCGCCCAGCCCTGCGGCAACCCGGCAGCCCAGACGTGGATCCGCCAGTACGACGGGTCCATCTACAACCCGGCATCCGGGCGCTGCATCGACGTACACGGCTGGGACACCACGAACGGCAGCGCGCTCGACATGTGGGACTGCACCGGCGGCGCGAACGAGCGCTGGACCTACGAGGCCCAGACCAAGTAGCGGAAGTCCGATTGGCACCGTATCGGCCTCTCTCCGAGCTTCGTTCGGAGAGAGGCCGATGTTGGCTTGCCGGCAGGCCCGGATGCGCGCTCATCGAGTTCAGGGGCGCCGATGGGGCCGACGCGCAGGAAGTCGGCGGGTCCGACTTCCTGCGGGCCGGGTGGTCAGGCGGGGACGTCGGCGTGCCAGCGCCAGGTCGTGCGTTGGGGGTGGCCGGGGAGTGGGGCTCGGCCGGTGGCCCAGAGGAGGGTGGGCCAGGGGGCGGCGTCGACGGTGGGGATGTCGGGGAAGAGGCGGGTGAGGGTGCGGTGGCAGATGTCGGCCGGGGGGTTCCACGGGAGGTCCAGGCCCTGGGTGACGTCGTGCAGGTGCACCAGGAGCTCCACCAGGCTCATCGCCACGAAGCCGGTCGGGTCGGCGAGGCCCCAGGGGTGGTAGGCGCGCGCGTCGGGTGAAGCGGTGCGGGCGATGGCGACCATCAGTCCGCCGCTGGCCTCCAGCACTTCGACGAGCCCGGCCGTGCCGGCCCCGCGCTCGGCGCGGACGAAGCTGTTCGGCGCCCCCGGGGCCTCGCGCGTCGAGACGAACGGGACGTAGCGGTCCCGCGGCGGCCGGGCGGGGCCGAGTTGGGCGGCGTAGGCGAGGAGGTCGTCCGCGAGGTGTTCGACGGTCTCCCAGCAGGACCAGCCGAGCGTGCCGGCGGGGCGGGACCAGTCGGCGTCCGCGGGGGCGCCGCGCAGGGTGTCGGCGGCGAGGCGGAGGGCGGTGGCGAGGTCGTCCGGGGTGGGGGTCTCGGTCATGATCGTGATGCTAACGGCCCCGGCCCCGGCCCACCGCGCGCCTGCGATACCCCTGGGGGTACGTCTGCTAGGATCCGGCCCGATACCCCCAGGGGTACATCCGGGGTACATCCGTGAGGAGGGTGCGTGTACTTCGTCGACATCCTTGAGAGCGAGGCGCCGGGCAGTCACGGCTACCTGGCGGGCGGGCCCGGCGGGGCGGTGGCCGTCGACCCGCCGGCCGACGTCGGCCGGGTCCTCGCCGCGGCCGCCCGCCGGTGCGTGCCGATCGCGTACGTCGCCGAGACCCACGTGCACGACGACCACGCCACCGGCGGGCCCGAACTCGCGCTGCTCACCGGCGCGCACTACCTCGTGCCCGCCGACGCGGCGGTGTCCTACCGGCGCGTCCTGGTGCACGACGGCGACGAGTTCGACCTCGACCCCGACCACGGCCTGGCCCTGCGCGCCGTCGCGACGCCCGGCCACACGCCGCACCACACCTCGTACGTCCTCACCCGGCACGGCCGCCCCCTCGCCGCCTTCACGGGCGGCCCACTCCTGGACGCGGTGGGGGTGGCCGGCCTGCCGGGTGCGACGGCCTGACGGGAGAGAGCGCCTAGTGCAGGACGTCGAGGACGTTGTCGGCGTTGTTGACGAAGTAGACCGCGTCGCGGTCGAGGTCCAGGTCGAGGCCGAAGAGGGCGCCCGCGCCGGGCGGGGTGCCCTCGTTGTTGATCGTCTTGGTCGCCACCTGCCGTCCGCTCCGGGTGGTCTCGACGATGTTGCCGTCCCCGCCGTTGACCGTGAGGATGTCGCCCCTGGGCGTGAGGGCCATGCCCAGGGGGGCGTTGAGGCTGCCGCCCGAGGTGACGACCCGTCCGATGCCCGCGCTGTTCTTGCGGGTGAGCGCGTCGGGGATGGCCGTGATCCGGCTCAGCACGGTGTCCGCGACGTAGAGCGTGCCGTCGTGCAGGCCGACCCCGGTCGGGCCGACGACCAGGGCCGCCGGGTCCGTCCGCTCGGGGAAGCCCGAGCCGATCTCGGTGAAGGCCACCGGGGTGGGCGGTTGGTCGCCCTCGGCGCACAGGGTGATCCGCAGGACGGTGCCCCCGTCCACCTCCGCGCCGTTGCCGTCGACCGTTCCGTTGAGCACGTTGGTGACGAACAGCTCGCTGCGCTTGCCGAGGCTGACGGCGGTCATGTCCCAGGGGCCGTTGATGCCGTGCCCGGCGATCGTCTCGCGGACCGTCCCGTGCTCGTCGAGCACCAGCAGGCACCCGGCCTTGGCGGTGGCGGACGTGCCGTCCGAGGTGGGGAGGCTGCCGACGACCACCCAGCCGCCGGGCAGGACGGTCAGCGCCGTGGTGAGGCCGACCCCGCCGTCGCACGGTCCCGGCAGGTTGTTCGGGTCGATCGTGGCGAACGTGGTCAGGGCGCCGTCCGGGGCGACCTGGACCAGGGTGGTGCCCCGGCCCTGCTGGCCCGCCGGCAGGTTCACCGAGTTGTTGAAGTTGCTGATCAGGACGTTGCCCCGGCGCAGGTCGCCGACGCTCTCCCGGATCGTGAACGTGCCGTACGGGTTCACGTCGCCGTTGGCGGGCACGGTGGACCCGACGAGGGACACGGTGTTCAGCCGGTCGAGGAACGGCCGCGGCTCGGCGGCCACGGGCGGGGTCGCGGTCCCGGCCCCGGTCCCGGCCCCGGCCGGGGTCGCGGCGGCGGTCAGGCCGAGGGTCAGCGCGGCGCTCACCAGCGCGCTCGAACAAGCCCGAAGTCTCATGTGCGGTGCCTCCTGGAGGGCGGGCCCGGGACGGTCCGTCCCGACCCGCGGAAGTGCTCGGATCGCCCCCAGGACGTCACGCTAGGCACGCACCCCTCGGCCCGCTCGCCGGTGTCCGCCGAATGCCGGGCGCCCGGGTGACGCCGCCGTCAGGCGCGGGCCTCCCGGTAGAGGCGGGTGCGGAACACCCCGGACAGGCCCGCGCCGACCGCCGTCGCGACGGCCACCAGGAGTCCGGCGCAGACTGCGGCGAGGACCGTGAGGACGGGGTCGTCGGAGCCGAAGCCCAGGACGAGCAGGCCCAGCGCCGCGAGGTACGCCAGCAGGGTCGGCAGCCCGATCCAGAGCGAGCCGCGGACGACCCGGCCGCCGTCGCGTCCGAAGCTCCGCCCGGACGTCCGCAGCGCCTCCCGGACGCCGAGGCCGTCGACCATCATGGCGGGGAGCACCAGGTACGTCGCGAAGCCCCAAGCGATGCCGAGGGCCTTCTCCAGCACCCAGCCGACGACCGGCACCCGCTCCAGCAGTGCCCCGCCCAGCCACACGAGGACCCCGACCGCGGCCCACGCCGCGATTGCCGGGAACCGCCGCGCGGCCCGCGCGTAGCTGCCGCCGACCGTCACGGGCCGGCCGCTCAGCGCGTCGTCGGCGGCGAGGATCAGGGCGGCGTTGAAGAAGGTGCAGACCAGGGAGACCAGCGCGACCCCGGCGACGGCGAACGCTATGTTCCCTGCGGATCCGTCGAGCCGGGGCCAGAGCGCCACCGCCAGCGCGACCAGCAGCCCGATCACCGCTGCCAGGGCCGTCCCGGCGATGCCGGGCATCACCAGCAACTGCTTGTGGGCCCACACCACGCGTGCCGATGCGCGGATCGGCCTCGTCCCGTGCATTCGTTCCCCCAGTGCGTCATCGAGCAGTATGGCATCGAGCAGTACGTCGTCGGGCATGCCGTCGAGTGCGCGCACACCGTACCGGCCGTGCCCGCTGTCGGTGGTGGCGGGTAGCCTCACTGGTTCCGACCGAGACCGGCTGCGCCCGGGCTCGTTCCGGCCGAGAGGAGCCCCGTGACGATCGCACCGCAGCATCCCGACCGGCCCGCCGGCTGGATCTCCACCGGCCTGAGCTGGCACGAGGGCCGGCCGCGGCTCGGTGCCGTGTGCGGTCCGCGGGTGCACGAGCGCGTCGTCGGGGCCGGGACGGAGGTCGGCTGGCTGCTCGGCGGCCCGCGCCGGTGCACCGGGGCCTGGCTGGCCGGTGCCACCGAGCGCACGCCGTGTCCGCACCACGCGGAGATCGATCCGGGCGGTGGCGCCGTCCAGTGCCCGGCGTGCCAGAGCGTCGACCGCGGCCTCGCCCTCGCCCGCGACCAGATCCTCGACGACGGCCGCACGTACCTGCTCTACCTGGCCTGGTTCGGCGACGGCCTGCTCAAGGTGGGCCTGACCGCCGAGCAGCGCGGCGACAGCCGGCTCCTCGAACAGGGCGCGCTCGCCTACGCGTTCACCGCGCGCGGCGGCCTCCCGGCGATCCGTCGCGCCGAACTCACCGTCGCCGCCTCGGGCCTGGCGCGCGAGCGGTTCAAGAGCCGCGCCAAGACGGACCGCTGGTGGTCGCACGGCGACGTGCCGCACCGTCGGGCCGTGCTCTCCGACGCCCGGGCGCAGGCGCACGGGCTCCTGCGCGGCCACGCCCTGGAACTGCTCGCGGACCGCCCGGTGACCGACCACGTCGAGCGCTTCGGCCTGGCCGGCGGCGCCCCGGAGAGCTACCGGCACGTCGACGGGCTCGCGCACGGCGCCGTCCTCGCGGGCACGCTGCGGGCGCCGGTCGGCCGGCACCTCTTCCTCGACCAGGCCGACGGCGCCGACCCGCTGCTTCTCGACACCCGGCTGCTCACCGGCTGGACGCTCACCGCCGTCACGGGCCGCGCCACCGCCGGCGTCGCGCTCGCGGAGCGCGTCCGCCCGCCGGAGCCGGACACCCAGGAAGCGCTGTTCTGAACTCGCCCACCGTGCTGGTTGCTTGATGAAACCACGAGGTCCGGCCTCGCCCTCAGTGGTTTCAACCTGCCACCAGCACGGAGTGAGCACCCCGCGATGATCGCCGCCCACAAGCCCTTCGACGGCACCTTCCCGTACCGGCGGCACTTCAGCACCGCCCCGGGCTTCCGGATGCACCACGTCGACGAGGGCGACGGCCCCGTCCTGCTCTGCCTGCACGGCGAACCCACCTGGGGCTACCTCTTCCGCGACTTGGTCCGCTGGATCGCCCGCGCGCACGCGGACGGCAGCCTGGACGCCGTCCTCGGCGAACTCGGCTACACGATCCTCAGCACCCTGAAGCTCAACGGCTTCGAGAACAACGCGCTGATCGCCGACACCTGGCTGCGCGCCTACGCCTCGCCGTTCCCCACCCGTGCGGAGGCGGCCGGCGCGCTCGGCTGGGCGAAGGGCTTCGCGACCGGGGCCCACGTGTTCGAGACGCCGGGCGACGAGGCCCGCGCCGCGCTCGCCGCCGTGCCCGCGCTCGCCGTCTGGGGCGGCGCGGACCGGACGCCGGGGGGCGCGGCACTTCCTGCCGCTGTTCGCGGAGGCGTTCCCGCGCGGGCGGACCGTCGAGCCGGCGGGCGTGGGCCACTACAGCCCCGAGGACGCCCCGGACACCATCGCGGCGCTGCTCCGTGAGTTCCTCTCGACGGCCTGACGGCGGCGGGGGCTCAGCCCAGCCGCCCGCGCACCCCGCCCGGCCCGGAGCGGGACCGGCGCGAGAGCGGCGGCCGCGACGGGCGGACGTCGGTGCGCGCGGGCGGTTCGGTGTCCGCCGCGCGCCGGGCCGCCGCGGCGCGGGCGGCGGCCAGCGCCATCCGCGCGAGCAGCGGGTCCTCGCGGACCCCGGCCACCCGCTTGGCCGTCTGGCAGCGCGAGCACCAGATCGGGGACGCGGGCCCGTCGGGGTACGCCAGGCTCTCGGGCGGCAGGTAGTGCCCACCGCACTCGACGCATTCGAAGACCAACCTCATCCGACGATCACCGTCCCGGATCCGTGGCACCGACCGCATGGCGACCAGAAGGTGTGGATCCTCGGCACCATGCTTCCTTCCTCGTCCAGTTCGACCGTGGCCTCGGTCTTCTGGGTCCCCCCGGACCCGCCGCAACCGGAACAGGACTGAACCTCGGGCATATGCCGTCCTTCCGTAGCGGAGGACCACGGTAGCGCGAAAATCCGCGCAGCAGCACCGGTCCTGACGATCCACCACTCCATCGGGGAGCGCGCGGACGCCCCGCGCGCCCCGCTGGACGCCGCAGACGCGTCCGGCACGCGCTTCGGCCTCCCGCGCACGCACGGGAGGCCGAAGGGGAGGGGGAGTTCAGCCGCGCGCGGCCTTCAGGAACTCGCGGTTCATCGCGGCGATGCTGGGGAGCGGGATGCCCTTGGGGCAGGCGGTGGCGCACTCGCCGGTGTTGGTGCACCCGCCGAAGCCCTCGGCGTCCATGGCGGCGACCATGTTCCGCACCCGGGAGGAGCGCTCCGGCGCGCCCTGGGGGAGCACGTTGAGGTGGACGACCTTGGCGGACGTGAAGAGCATCGCCGAGCCGTTCGGGCAGGCGGCCACGCAGGCACCGCAGCCGATGCACTCGGCGTGCTCGAAGGCGGTGTCGGCGGCCTCCTTGGGGACGGGCGTGGCGTGCGCGTCGGGGGCGCTGCCGGTGGGGGCGGTGACGTAGCCGCCGGAGCCGATGATCCGGTCGAAGGCCGAGCGGTCCACGACGAGGTCCTTGACCACCGGGAAGGCGGAGGCCCGCCAGGGCTCGACGTCGATGGTGTCGCCGTCGGTGAAGTGCCGCATGTGCAGCTGGCAGGTGGTGGTCCGTTCCGGGCCGTGGGCCTGCCCGTTGATGACCATGCCGCAGGCGCCGCAGATGCCCTCGCGGCAGTCGTGGTCGAAGGCGACGGGCTGGTCGCCGCGGGTGATGAGCTCCTCGTTGAGGGTGTCGAGCATCTCCAGGAAGGACATGTCCGGGCTGATCCCGCCGACCTCGTAGGTGGTCATCGCGCCGGGGGTGTCCGGGCCCGCCTGGCGCCAGATGCGCAGGGTGAGGTTCATGCGTAGCTCCGCTGGGTGGGGTGGACGTACTCGAAGTCGAGCGCCTCGCGGTGGAGGACGGGCGCGGTGCCGGTGCCGGTGAACTCCCAGGCGGCGGCGTAGGTGTAGTCCTCGTCGCGGCGGGCGGCCTCGCCGTCCGGGGTCTGGCTCTCGGTGCGGAAGTGGCCGCCGCAGGACTCGGCCCGGTGCAGGGCGTCCAGGCACATGAGTTCGGCGAGCTCGAAGTAGTCGACGAGCCGGTTGGCCTTCTCCAGCGACTGGTTGAGCTCCCGGCCGGTGCCGGGCACCTTGATGCGGTGCCAGAACTCGTCGCGCAGCCGCGGGATCCGCTCCAGGGCCCGGCGCAGCCCGGCCTCGTCGCGGGCCATGCCGCACTCGTCCCACAGGAGTTCGCCGAGTTCGCGGTGGAAGGAGTCGGGGGTGCGGTCGCCGTCGACGGCGAGGATGAGGCCCAGCCGGTCCCCGACCTCGGCCTCCGCCTCGGTGACGGCGGGGTGGTCGGCGGGGACGGCCGGCAGCTTCTCCCGGGCCAGGTAGTCGTTGAGGGTGGGCGGCAGGACGAAGTAGCCGTCGGCGAGGCCCTGCATGAGGGCGCTGGCGCCGAGCCGGTTGGCGCCGTGGTCGGAGAAGTTGGCCTCGCCGATCGCGAACAGGCCGGGCACGGTGGTCTGGAGGTCGTAGTCGACCCAGAGCCCGCCCATCGTGTAGTGGATCGCGGGGTAGATCCGCATCGGCACCCGGTACGGGTCCTCGGCGGTGATCCGCTCGTACATGTCGAAGAGGTTGCCGTACTTCGCCTCCACGGCGTCCCGGCCCATCCGGCGGACGGCGTCGGCGAAGTCGAGGTAGACGCCCTGGCCGCCGGGGCCGACGCCGCGGCCCTCGTCGCAGACGTTCTTGGCGGCGCGGGAGGCGATGTCGCGCGGGACGAGGTTGCCGAAGGCGGGGTAGACGCGCTCCAGGTAGTAGTCGCGTTCGTCCTCGGGTATCTCGGCCGGCGGCCGCTGGTCGCCGCGCGCCTTGGGCACCCAGATCCGGCCGTCGTTGCGCAGCGACTCGCTCATCAGGGTGAGCTTGGACTGGTGGTCGCCCGAGCGCGGGATGCAGGTGGGGTGGATCTGGGTGAAGCACGGGTTGGCGAAGAGGGCGCCGCGGCGGTGGGCCCGCCAGATCGCGGTGGCGTTGGAGTTCTTGGCGTTGGTGGAGAGGTAGAAGACGTTGCCGTAGCCGCCGCTGGCGAGCACGACGGCGTCGGCGGTGTGGGTGCGGATCTCGCCGGTGACGAGGTCGCGGGCGACGATGCCGCGGGCGCGTCCGTCGACGACGACGAGGTCGAGCATCTCGGTGCGCGCGTGCATCTCGACGTTGCCGGCGGCGATCTGCCGGGAGAGCGCCTGGTAGGCGCCGAGCAGCAGTTGCTGGCCGGTCTGGCCGCGGGCGTAGAAGGTGCGGGAGACCTGGACGCCGCCGAAGGAGCGGGTGTCGAGCAGGCCGCCGTACTCGCGGGCGAACGGGACGCCCTGGGCCACGCACTGGTCGATGATCTCCACCGAGACCTGGGCCAGCCGGTGCACGTTGGACTCGCGGGCGCGGAAGTCGCCACCCTTGACGGTGTCGTAGAACAGCCGGCGGACGGAGTCGCCGTCGTTGCGGTAGTTCTTGGCCGCGTTGATGCCGCCCTGGGCGGCGATCGAGTGGGCGCGTCGCGGGGAGTCCTGGAAGCAGAACTGGACGACATGGTAGCCCTGTTCGGCGAGGGTGGCGCCGGCCGCGCCGCCGGCCAGGCCGGTGCCGACGACGATCACCGTGTGCTTGCGGCGGTTGGCCGGGTTGACCAGCTTGGCGTCGAACCGCCGCTGGTCCCAGCGCTGTTCGATCGGCCCGGCGGGCGCCTTGGTGTCGGCGATCGGCTCGCCGACGGTGTAGGACGCGTAGCTCATTTCACGACTCCGGTCATCACGGCCACGGGGACGGACAGGAAGCCCGCGGTGAGGATCAGGGCGAGGCCGTTGGCGGCCAGCTTCAGCGCCCGGTCCCGGCGGGCGTTGTTGGCGCCGAGGGTCTGCGCGGCGCTCCAGAAGCCGTGCCGGACGTGCAGGCCGACGGCGAGCATCGCGACGATGTAGATCACGTCGCTGTACCAGCGGCCGAAGGTGGCGACGATGTTCTGGTACGGGTGGCCGTGCTCGGCGACGGGGTTCACGGTGAGCGTCGTCAGGTCGAGGACGTGCCACACGATGAACAGCGCGAGGATCACCCCGCCCCAGCGCATCGTGCGGGTCGCGTAGCTCGCGCGGCGGCGCTGGTGCACGTACTTGCTCGGCCGGGCGGCGAGGTCGCGCCGGCTCAGCTGGTAGGCGGCGACGCCGTGCAGGACGACGGCGGCCAGCAGGCCGGAGCGGGCGATCCAGAGGAACCACTCGTAGCGCAGGAACGGTTCGCCGATGGTGCGCAGCCAGTGCGCGTAGCCGTTGAGGTCGTCGGGGCCGAAGAACACCTTGAGGTTCCCCAGCATGTGCGCGACCAGGTACAGCAGCATGGCCAGTCCGCTGACGGCCATGACCGCCTTCTTGCCGACGGTCGACCGCCAGAGGGTCGCCAGGGTGGACGGGTGCCGGGCCGTCCGAGTCGCGGTTGTCATGGCAGCCACGGTAGGGACGGCCGCAAGGGTGCGTCCAAGACATGATGCGGCTCGTGACGATAGGCAGCCACTATCAAGGAGGCCTATCCTGGCCGTGTGCAGCTCCAGCAACTCCGCTACTTCCTGGCCGTCGCAGAGACCCGCCACTTCACGCGCGCGGCCGAGGCGGCACACGTGGCGCAGCCGTCCCTCTCGCAGCAGATCCGGGCACTGGAGCGGGAGTTGGGCGCCGAGCTGTTCCACCGCACGCGCGGCCGGATCGCTCTCACCGACGCGGGGGACGCACTGCTGCCGCTGGCGCGGCGCATCCTCGCGGACACCGAGAGCGCGCGGCTCGCCGTGCAGGAGACGGTCCAGCTGCGCCGGGGCCGGGTGCGGCTGGGGGCGCCGCCGAGCCTGTGCACGAGCCTGGTGCCGGACGTCCTGCGGGTGTTCCGGGACCGCTACCCGGGGGTGGCGCTGGCGGTCCGCGAGGGCGGCTCGCGCGACCTCGTCCGCTGGCTGGCGGCGGGGGAGCTGGACCTCGCGCTGGTGATCACCCCCGCGAGCGGGGAGGCGGCGCCGGCCCTGGACGTCACCGAACTGCTGCACGAGGAGCTGGTGCTGGTGTCCGCCCTCCCGAAGCGGGCCCGGCGCACGGTGCGGGTGACGGAGCTGCGCGGGCGGCCGCTGGTGATGTTCCGCGAGGGCTACGACGTGCGCGAGGCGACCCTGGCGGCCTGCCGGGCGGCGGGGTTCGAGCCGGAGTTCGCGGTGGAGGGTGGGGAGATGGACGCGGTGCTCGGCTTCGTCCGGGCGGGGCTCGGGCCCGCGGTGGTGCCCGGCATGGTGGCGGCCCGCTCGGGGCTCGGGGTGACCCCGTTCGCGGGACCGGGCCTGGGGCGCACGATCGCCGTCGCGCACGGCCACGAGGTGCCGCTCACGCGCGCCGCCGACGCGCTGCGCGAGACCCTGCTGGCGCACCTGCGCGACGCCGCCCGGGACGGCGAACTGCCGCCGGGCACACGGCTGTTGCTATGAGAAAGGCCCGGGGCGCGTGCCCCGGGCCGTTCTCGTGGCAGTGCGGCGATCAGGCCGGCAGCACGGCCTCGATCGCGGCGATGACCTCGTCCGACTCCGGGTCGGTGGCCGGGCGGATCCGGGCGGCCACCGAGCCGTCCGGGGTGATCAGGAACTTCTCGAAGTTCCACTTGACGTCGCCGGCCTCGCCCTCGGCGTCCGCCGTCCCGACCAGCTTGGCGTACAGCGGGTGCCGGTCGTCACCGTTCACCTCGATCTTCTCGAACAGCGGGAAGGTGACGCCGTACGTCGTCGAGCAGAACGTCTCGATCTCCTCGGCGCTGCCCGGCTCCTGCCCGGCGAACTGGTTGCAGGGGAAGCCCAGCACGCTGAACCCGCGCCCGGCGTAGCGCTCCTGGAGCCGCTCCAGGCCCGCGTACTGCGGGGTCAGACCGCACTTGGAGGCGACGTTGACGATCAGCAGCGCCTTGCCCTTGTAATCGGCGAGCGAGGTGGCCTCGCCGGACAGCGTGCGCAGCGGAATGTCGTACAGGCTCACGGTGGTCCCTTTTGGCAGGTCGGTGGGGTCGGACTCCCGGGTTACGGTAGCGCTCCCGGAAGGCTCAACCACGACGGCGCCGCCGGTGTTCCGCGAGCGTGGGGGCGCACTGAGCGGCGCGTCCGCCCCCACGCTGCGGGTCCGTGCGCCGCCTCAGACCGCGAGCGGCTTGATGGCGGTCGGCGCGTGCTCGGGCAGGGTCGCGAGCTCCTCGAACTCGTTGACCTTGTCGATGTCGTTGCCGCTCATCGAGATGTTGGTGACCCGCTCCAGGATCGCCTCGACGACGACCGGGACGCGGAACTCGGCGGCCAGCTTCTTGGCCTCCTCGAAGGCCGGCAGCAGGCCCTCCGGCTCGGTGACCCGGATCGCCTTGCAGCCCAGGCCCTCGGCGACCTTGACGTGGTCGACGCCGTAGACGCCCAGCTCCGGCGCGTTGATGTTCTCGAACTCCAGCTTGACCTGGAAGTCGATGTCGAAGTTCCGCTGCGCCTGGCGGATCAGGCCCAGGTAGGAGTTGTTCACCAGGACGTGGACGTAGGGGATGCGGTGCTGCGCACCGACCGCCAGCTCCTCGATCATGAACTGGAAGTCGTAGTCGCCGGACAGGGCGACGATCTGGCCCTCGGGGTCGGCGGTCGCGACGCCGAGCGCGGCCGGGATGGTCCAGCCGAGCGGGCCGGCCTGGCCGCAGTTGATCCAGTGGCGCGGCTTGTAGACGTGCAGCATCTGCGCGCCGGCGATCTGGGACAGGCCGATGGTGGTGACGTAGCGGGTCTCCGGGCCGAAGGCCTTGTTCATCTCCTCGTAGACGCGCTGCGGCTTGAGCGGCACGTTGTCGAAGTGGGTGCGGCGCTGCAGCTGGGCCTTGCGGGCCTGGGTGGCGGCGGCCCACTCGCCGCGGTCCTTCAGCCGCCCGGCGGCCTTGAGCTCCTTGGCCACCGTGACGAACAGCTCCAGTGCGGCCTTGGCGTCGGAGGCGATGCCGAGGTCGGGGGCGAAGATCTTGCCGATCTGGGTGGGCTCGACGTCGACGTGGACGAACTTGCGGCCCGCGGTGTAGACGTCCAGGCCGCCGGTGTGGCGGTTGGCCCAGCGGTTGCCGATGCCGAGGACGAAGTCGGAGGCGAGGAAGTTCTCGTTGCCGTAGCGGTGCGAGGTCTGCAGGCCGACCATGCCGGCGTTCAGCTCGTGGTCGTCCGGGACGATGCCCCAGCCCATCAGGGTCGGGATCACCGGGACGCCGGTCAGCTCGGCGAACTCCAGCAGCAGCTCGGAGGCGTCGGCGTTGATGACGCCGCCGCCGGCGACGATCAGCGGGCGCTCGGACTCCTGGAGCAGCGCGATGGCCTTCTCGATCTGGATCCGGTTCGCGGTCGGCTTGTAGACCGGCAGCGGCTGGTAGGCCTCCGGGTCGAAGTCGATCTCGGTGAGCTGGACGTCGATCGGCAGGTCGATCAGGACCGGGCCCGGACGGCCGGAGCGCATCAGGTGGAAGGCCTGCTGGAAGACGCCGGGGACCTGGGCGGCCTCCAGGACGGTCGTCGCCGCCTTGGTGACCGGCTTGGCGATCGAGGCGATGTCGACGGCCTGGAAGTCCTCCTTGTGCAGGCGGGCGACCGGGGCCTGGCCGGTGATGCACAGGATCGGGATCGAGTCGGCGATCGCCGAGTACAGGCCGGTGATCATGTCGGTGCCGGCCGGGCCCGAGGTGCCGATGCACACGCCGATGTTGCCGGCCTTGGCGCGGGTGTAGCCCTCGGCCATGTGGGAGGCGCCCTCGACGTGACGGGCGAGCGTGTGCCTGATCCCGCCGGAGGCCTTGAGGGCGGCGTAGAACGGGTTGATGGCTGCGCCCGGCACGCCGAACGCGACCTCAACGCCTTCGAGCTTGAGGATCTCCACGGCCGCGCGGGCGGCTGTCATACGAGGCATCGGGTTTCTCCTGCGTCGGCCCGCAGTGGCTCGGAGGGCTCATCTCCAGAATTCCACCATACGGAAGAACGGTTTCTGTATGTGGAAGAAAAGGTAGGACGGAGCCTGTCGGGGCGTCAAGGGGAGATTCAACAGATTGTGGACGTTCGCCCAGGGTGTGGCCTGTGGGATCCGTGGTGGGCAGACCTCGTTCGTACACGCGGACGGCTGTCGTGCAAGTGTGCCCGGGGAACCGTGCGTTCCGGCCCGGAAAGCGGACCCGGTGTGCAGCCCGGGTGAAGGGGCCGTGTGCGAGGTTGGCCCGCCCCGCACCCCTGGGTACCGTCGGAGCCACGCCGGGCCACCCACTGTCGCCCCCGTCGTGCGGCCCTTCTTCCCGCCCGCACCCACTAGCACCGCGCGCATCCGCAAGCGCCGGACGTACCGCAGGCCCTGCCCTTCGTACCGTGCCCCTCGCGCCCGCACGTCCCGTCGCACGCTTCCTCGCATGTGTTTGCGCATGTGTCGTCCGCGCCTGTGTCCCCGCATGCCTCCCCGCATGCCGATCCGCACGCTTCCCGCATGCCTCCCCGCATGCCGACCCGCACGCTTCCCCGCCCGCCCCGGAGCAGCGTGCCCGCCGCCGGCGGGCGCGCGGAAGGAACGTACCCATGCGCCGAAACCCCGTCCGTCGCCCGGCGGTGACCGGGTGAGCCGTCCGCCCCACCGCCGCAAGGGCCCGCCGGGCCGCCCCCGCCGCACCGCGCCCCCGGGCCGGCCCCGGGGTTCGCTCACCGGGCTCCTGCGCACCGTCCCCTGGCGCTACGACCTGCCCGCCTCGATCGTCGTCTTCCTCGTCGCCCTGCCGCTGTGCGTCGGGGTGGCCGTCGCCTCCGGCGTCCCGGCCGAGCTCGGCCTGGTGACCGGCATCGTCGGCGGCCTGGTGGTCGGGCTGCTGCCCGGCAGCAGCCTCCAGGTCAGCGGGCCGGCCGCCGGGCTCACCGTCCTCGTCTACGACGCCGTCCACCGCTTCGGCCCGCACGCGCTCGGCCTGCTCGTCCTCGGTGCCGGACTGCTCCAGCTGGCCATGGGCGCCCTGCGGCTCGGCCGCTGGTTCCGCGCCATGTCCGCGTCCGTCGTGCACGGCATGCTCGCCGGCATCGGGCTCACCCTGCTCTCCGGCCAGCTGTACGCGCTCGCCGACCGCCGGGCCCCGGCCACCGGCCCGGAGAAGATCGCCGGCCTGCCCGCCCTGCTGCGCGACGCCCTCACCGGCGCCGCGAACCCGAGCGCCGTCGCGCTCGGCGTGGCCACCCTGCTGGTGCTCGTCCTCTGGAAGCACCTGCCGGAGCGAGTCGCCCGCGGCGTGCCCGCCCCGCTGGCCGCCGTCGGGCTCGCCGCCGCCGTGACCGCGGCCGCCGACCTGCCGGTGGCCCGGGTCCGCGTCGCCGGCCTGCTCGACGTCGTCCACCTGCCCGACCGCGTCACCCTCGGCGAACTGGCCGGCGGCGCGGGCCTCGGCACCGTCGTCGCCTTCACCCTCATCGCCTCCGCCGAGACGTTGTTCAGCGCCGCCGCCGTCGACCGGATGCACCACGGCCCGCGCACCGACTACGACCGCGAACTCACCGCGCAGGGCATCGGCAACACGGTGTGCGGACTGCTCGGCGCGCTGCCGATGACCGCCGTCATCGTGCGCAGCGCCACCAACGTCCAGGCCGGCGCCCGCAGCAAGGCCTCGCGCACCCTGCACGGCGTCTGGCTGCTGCTGTTCACCGCGCTGCTCCCCGGCGTGCTCGGGCTCGTCCCGCTCACCGCGCTCGCCGCCGTCCTCGTGCACGCGGGCGCGAAGCTCGTCCCGGTGCGGCGGATCGCGGCGCTGTGCCGGGAGCACCAGGGCGAGGCGGTGGTGCTCGGGGTGACGGCGGGCTCGATCGTCGTCACCGACCTGTTCGAGGGGGTGCTGATCGGCGTCGGACTGGCGGTGGTGAAGTCCGCGTGGCAGACCTCGCACCTGCAGATCCGGGTGGAGGAGGAGCGGCGGCCCTCGGGCGAGGCGCTGCAGCGGGTGCGGCTGAGCGGCAACGCGACGTTCCTGCGGTTGCCGCGGCTGCTCGACGCGCTGGAGCGGCTGCCGGCCGACCGCCCGGTGGAGCTGGACTGGTCCGGCCTGCGACACCTGGACCACGCCTGCACGGTGGCGCTCGCGTCCTGGGCCGCGCAGCACCGGGCGCGCAGCTCGGCGCCGCTGGCCGTCGAACCGCCGCTGCCGATGGTGGTGTGACGGCCGCCGGCTGACGTCTGGTTAGCCTGGTCGCGGGGGGGCGGGGGGGGGGGGCGCGCGCGCCCCGCCGGAAGGGACGGGAGGAGAGGAGGACGGAGGAG
>NZ_JBHYWI010000018.1:0-95787 GCF_042751525.1 Kitasatospora sp. NPDC059408 | reverse complement strand
CCCCGCCGCGCGCCCGCGGGGCCCCCCCCCCGCCCGGGGGTGTGGGGGCGGCCCGGCCCCCGGGGGCCTGGCGGCTTGGCGGGGGCCCGCCCCGGGGGCCCCGCGCCCCCCGCGACCAGTGCCGTTCGAGAGGAGTGCAGCCGTGATCGCTGCGTTTTCGGTCACCCCGCTGGGCATCGGCGAGGACGTGGGGGAGGCGGTCGCCGCCGCCGTCCGCGTCGTGCGGGCGAGCGGGCTGCCCAACCGCACGGACGCGATGTTCACCAGCGTCGAGGGGGAGTGGGACGAGGTGATGCCGGTGATCAGGGCGGCGATCGAGGCGGTGAAGGCCTACAGCGGCCGGGTGAGCACGGTCATCAAGATCGACGACCGGGCCGGCGTCACCGACGGCCTCACCGCCAAGGTCGCGTCCGTCGAACGGCACCTCGCGGAGGGGGAGCGGTCCCAGCCCGGCCGAGACCTCGTCGAGAACGGTCAGGGCTAGGGCGTGTCTTTCGGATCAGCCCGGGTGCCGGATCCGAAGGACACGCCCTAGTTCACCCGGGCGCGCTCCGCCGCCGGCTCCGTGGCGTGGTCGGCGGCCTGGGCCCGGCCCGGCAGGAGCCGGTCCAGGGCGTACGGGCCGGAGCCGATGGCAGCGATGGCGAGGAACGCCCAGCAGAACATGACGGACGGCTCGCCGCCATTCTGCAGCGGGAGCAGCGCGTGCTGCTGGTGGACGGTGAAGTAGGCGTAGGCCATCGAGCCGGAGCAGAGCAGCGCGGCCCAGCGGGTGCCGAGGCCGACCGCGACGAGGAGGCCGCCGGCCAGCTGGATCAGGGCGGCCCACCAGCCCGGCCACTGGCCGAACGGGACGGTGCCGCCGCCCTTGGCGCCGCCGAGGACGCCGAACAGGGAGGCGGCGCCGTGGCAGGCGAAGAGCAGGCCGACGACGACCCGGAAGGCCGCCAGGGCGAGCGGGCGGGCGCTGTCGGTCACTGCGCGCGGGGTGGTGGGGAAGTGGACGGACATGGGGCAACGCCTCCTGGTGTGGGGGAGGAGGGGTGGTCGGCAAGGGTAGCTATGGTCTAGTCCACTTGACAATGGTCCGTCAGATTCCCCTCGGCTCTGGCGAATTCCGTCAAGTCGGCCGGCGCGCGGGCCGGCCGTCGATCGGCAGGAGAAGAGTCGGACGAGCCCCTTGCAAACTTCTATATTGACCGAGCGGTCCAGAAAGGTTTAGCGTTCCACCATGGCGCGAACGAAGGAATTCGACCCGGACGCGGCGCTGCAGGCGGCCCTGGAGCTGTTCTGGCGGCGCGGCTACGAGGCCACGTCCATGGCCGACCTGGTCGAGGGGCTAGGGATCGGCCGCGCGAGCCTGTACGCCACGTTCGGCAGCAAGCACGAGCTGTACCTGCGCGCGCTGGAGCGCTACGGCGAGCAGACCGACCCGGTGCTGCTCGCCGAGCTCTCCCGGCCCGGGCCGGTGCTGCCGGCGGTCCGCGCGGTGGTCCGCCGGTACGCGGCGGAATCCACCGGGAGCGAGCGGGAGCGCGGCTGCTTCGTCGTCAACACGGCGGTCGAACTGGCACCGCACGACCCGTCGGCCGCGCGCCGGGTGGAGGCGAGCCTCGGCCACCTGGAGGCGCTGCTCACCGCCGCGCTCGTGCGCGCCGAGGCGCAGGGGGAGCTGTCCGAGGGGCGCGACCCCCGGGCGCTGGCGCGGACGCTCATGGTGCTGATGCAGGGCATGCGCGTGATGGGCAAGGTCGCGGACGGGCCGGCGCGCGTGCGGGACGCCGCCGAGCAGGCGCTCGTGCTGCTGGGCTGACCGAGGTCGCGGGGTGGCGGCCGCGTCGCCTTTTTGTGTCCTTATTCTGAACCGAACGGTCTACATAGGGGGAGTGGTCATGAGGGGGTTGTCCATGCCGGGCTCTCGGGCTCCGGCGAAGGCAGCGGCAATGGCAACGGCGCGAACAGGCTTCGCGCTGCTCGGCGCCGTCCAGGTCGCGCTGATCTTCACGCTCATGCTCCTCACCGTCCCGCTGCCCCTGGTGGCGCGGCAGTTCGGGCTCGGCCCGTCCGGCGCGCTGGTGCTGAGCGCGGCCTACGGGCTCTCGTTCAGCTCGCTGCTCCTGCTCGGCGGGCGGCTCGCCGACCGGTACGGCGGGCGCCGCGTGTTACGGGCCGGGCTCGCCCTGTTCGGCGCGGCCTCCGCCGCCTGCGCCGTCGCGCCCGGCTTCGCCGCGCTGTTGGCGGGCCGGTTCGGCCAGGGTGCCGGTGCGGCGCTGGTCGCCCCGGCGGCGGTCGCGGTGGTCCGGGCGCTGCACCCGGGGGCCGCCGACTACCGCCGGGCGATGGCGACGTGGGGCGGGCTCTCGGTGCTCGGGGCGACCGCGGGGAGCCTGATCTCGGGCGTGGTCACGGCGTGGGCGTCCTGGCGCTGGCCGTTCGCCGTGCCAGTGCTGGTCGCGGCCCTGGCCCTGGTGCGCTCCGGTGGCCTGCCGCCCGCCGAGCCCGGTCGTGGGCCCGGGCCGGGCCTGGACCTGCGGGGTGCCGTCCTCGCCACCGCCGGTGTGTGCGCGGCCAGTTACGGTCTGGTCGCGTCCACCGACCACGGCTGGGGCACGTCCGTCGTGCTCGCCCCGCTCGCCGCCGGGCTCGTCCTGCTCCTCGCCTTCGCCGCTGCCGAACGGCGCGCCGTCGACCCGCTGCTGCCGCCCGGCTTCCTGGCCGACCGCCGCCGCGCCACCGCGCTCGCCGCCGTCATGGTGACCGCCACCGGCACCGCGCTGACCTTCCTGCTGCTCGCCCTCTACCTCCAACAGGTCCGCGACTGGGACGTGTTGGCCACCTCGGCCGCCTTCCTCCCGTACGCGGCGGTGCTGGTGCTCGCCGGCCGCCTCGCCGCGCCGCTGACGGCCCGGTACGGCGCCGTCACGGTCACCGCGGGCGGCCTGGCCGTGGCGGCCACGGGCCTCGCCCTGCTGGCCGGCCTCGCACCCGGCAGCGGGTACGTCGTCGGGCTGCTGCCCGGCCTGCTCCTCCTGCCCGCCGGGGCCGGACCGGCCTTCGCCGGCGCGGCCGTCCTCGCCACCGGCGGGGTGCCGCCCGAGCGGACCGGCCTCGCCGCCGGCCTGTTCAACACGGCGATGGAACTCGGCCCCACGGCCGGCGTCGCCGCCCTGATGGCGCTCGCCGCCACCCGGCCGACCGTCGTCGGCGGCTACGCGGCGGCCTTCGCGGCCGGCGCCGCCGCCCTGGCGCTCACCGGCGCCGCGGTCGCGACGCTTCCCCGCACCACCCGCGCCACCCGCACCACCACATCATCCGAAAGCACGATCCACATCAAGGAGTTCACCTCATGAGCAAGCGCTTCGCCGACCGCGCCGTCCTCGTCACCGGAGGCGGCACCGGCATCGGGCGCGCGGTCGCGCTCGCCTTCGCCCGGGAGGGCGCCCGGGTCGCCGTCGCGGGCCGCACCGGGGGCCCGCTCGCCGAGACCGTCGAGCTGATCGAGCGCGAGGGCGGCAAGGCCGTCGCGCTCACCGGCGACGTCACGGACGGCGCGGACGCGGCCCGGCTGGTCCGCGAGACCGTCGAGCACCTCGGCGGATTGGACGTCGCCGTCAACAACGCGGGCGTGTTCGGCGGCGCCGGCCCGGTCGCCGACATCGACGAGGCCGAGTGGGACCGCGTCATCGGCATCAACCTGACCGGCACCTTCCTCGCGATGAAGCACCAGATCGCCCACCTGCGCGCCAACGGCGGCGGCGCGATCGTCAACATCTCCTCGAACATCGGCGTGCACCAGCGCGTCGCCGGCCTCGGCGCCTACGCCGCCAGCAAGGCCGCCGTCACCGCGATCACCCGGGCCGCCGCCCGCGACCACATCGCGGACGGCGTGCGGATCAACCTGGTGAGCCCCGGCCCGGTGGAGACGACGATGTCCACCCGCCCCGGGGAGAGCGCCGCCGACAAGGCCGAGCGGATGAAGGACGCCGTCCCGCTGGGCCGGACGGGTTCGGTCGAGGAGGCCGCCGCCGCGGTCCTCTACCTCGCCTCGCCCGAGGCCGGGTACACCGTCGGCGCCGACCTCGTCCTCGACGGCGGCGTCACGGCCTGACGAGCGCACCACGGCCCAACGGTCCGGCCACGCCGGGCCGTTGGGCCGCAGCATTCGCAAAGCGCGTTCAACGCTTCCTCCGTACTGGCCCTGGCCGCGATGAAGTCGTCCTCGATCACGAGCACCAGTGCGTCCGGCCGGGCCTGACGAACGCCCAGGCGCCCTCCCGACCCCGCAAGGTTTCGGCCATTCCGGCCCGCACGTCGACGATCCCGTCGTTCACGTGGGAACCGTACGCCGCACCACCGACGGCCCGAACGCTGCTCCGCGCACGACCGTCCGGATTTGACGCGAACGCGTAATCCCGTGGTCACCGGTTGATCACCGCAGGGTTCCCGGCGCGTCGCACGGGCAGGACACGGTTTCGGCCGGAACCGACATCACGAAAGGCGGACGCGCTCACCCATGCCGACCGCACCGCACCCCGCGCCCCACCCGCGGCGCAGCCGCCGCTGGGGCGAACACGGCCTCGCCTGGGCCTTCCTGCTGCCCTCGCTGGCCGTCTTCGTCCTGTTCATCGGCTACCCGCTGGGGCGGACCCTCTACCTGAGCGCCCACGCCAACGACCTGTTCGGCGCGCCCTCCCGCTACGTCGGGTTTCAGCACTACACCGACCTGCTGAGCTCCGCCGACTTCGGCCGCACGCTGGTCACCACCGCCCTGTTCACGCTGCTCACCGTCGTGCCCGGGGTCCTCGGCGCGCTCGTGCTGGTGCTGCTCCTGGAGAACCGGATCCGCGGCGTGCGGCTGCTGCGCTCCGCGTTCGCGCTGCCGTTCGCCTTCTCGGTGGCCAGCGCGTCCGTGGTCTTCGCGGTGTTCTTCAACCCCGCGAGCGGGGTGATCAACGGTCTGCTCTCGCACGTCGGCCTCGGCCCGGTGGGCTGGCTCACCGACGACCGGTACGCGCTGGTGTCCGTCGCCGCCACGACCGTGTGGATGAACCTCGGCTACAACGTCCTGGTGCTCTCGGCCGGCGTCGGCTCGATCCCCGGCGAGATCATGGAGGCGGCGCGGCTGGACGGTGCGACCGGCCTGCGGCTGGCCCGTTCGATCACCGTGCCGATGCTCGGCCCGCACCTGTTCTTCCTCACCGTGGTCTCCACCGTCCACTCGCTGCAGAGCTTCGGCCAGATCCACATCCTCACCAAGGGCGGTCCGGACGGCGCCACGCGCACGCTCGTCTACTCCGTGTACGAGAAGGCGTTCGCGTACGGCTCCAGCGACTTCGGCACCGCGAGCGCGCAGGCCGTCGTGCTGCTCCTGGTCGTCCTCGCCTGCACGGCCGTCCAGTTCGGCGTCCTGGAGCGGAAGGTGCACTACGCATGACCACTGTCGTCACGGAGGCCGCCGAGCCCCGTCGCCGCACGGGCGTCCTGGCCGGCCGGTCCCCGCGCGAGCTGCTCGCCCGCGCCGCCGTCTACCTGGTGCTCGCCGTCGCCGTCGTCACCGTGGCCTTCCCGGTGTACTACGCGGTGGCCGGCGCCTTCATGGGCCCGTCCGAACTCTCCTCGTACCCGCCGGCGCTGGTGCCCCACTCCGTCACCGGGCGGAACTTCTCCGGCGCCGTCGAGACCATCCCGCTGGCCCGCCAGTACGCCAACTCGGCGATCACGGCGACGGCCATCACCCTGGCCCAGCTGTTCACCTCGATCCTGGCCGCGTACGCCTTCGTCTTCCTGCCGATCCGGGCGCGGGCCGTGGTGTTCGGGGTGTTCCTGGCGACGCTGATGGTCCCCTGGGAGGCCATCATCATCCCCAACTACCTGACGCTGTCGGACTGGGGCCTCGGCAACACCTACTTCGGCCTGGTGCTGCCGTTCCTCGCCTCCGGCTTCGGCACGTTCATGCTGCGGCAGTCCTTCCGCCAGCTGCCCGCCGAGCTGCGCGACGCGGCCCGGATCGACGGCGCCGGCCACTGGCGCTTCCTGTGGAAGATCGTCGTCCCGCTCAACAAGCCGGCCCTGGCGGCGCTGTCGATCTACGTGTTCCTGTCCGCCTGGAACCAGTACTTCTGGCCGCTCATCATCACCCGCACGGCGAACATGCAGACGCTGCAGATCGGTCTGACCTCGCTGCGCGACTCCGAGATGTCCGACCCCGGCCTGATCCTCGCCGGCGTCGTCCTCTCGCTGCTGCCGACCCTCGCCCTGGTGGTCTTCGGCCAGCGGTTCATCGTCCGCGGCCTGACCGCGGGCGCCGTGCGCTGATCAGCTCGTCCGTCCCTCCCGCACCCCACAGAGAGAGAACCCCCGTGAAGAAGAGTGCACGCGCGCTCGCGGCCCTGCTGGTGGCCGGCCTGTCCCTGACCGCCTGCAGCTCCAGCGGCTCGACGTCGGGCTCCGGCGGCTCCGGTGACGCGGCGGCCCCCGGCGCCCAGGCCCTCGACCAGGCATCCGGCGTCACCACCGTCGAGTTCTGGCACTCGATGACCGGCAAGAACGCCGACGTGCTGAACGGCCTGGTGAGCCAGTTCAACGCGGCCCACCAGGGCAAGATCGAGGTCAAGGCGGAGTTCCAGGGCAAGTACGACGACCTGGTCGCCAAGTACAAGGCCGCGGTGCAGCAGAAGGGCACCCCCGCCGTCGTGCAGGTCTACGACATCGGGACCCGCTTCATGATCGACTCCAGGCAGACGGTCCCCGCCCAGGCCTTCGCGGACAAGGACGGCTACTCGCTCGCCGACCTGGACCCGAACATCCGCAACTACTACTCGGCCGGCGGCAAGCTCCAGAGCATGCCGTTCAACTCCTCGATGCCGCTGCTCTACCTGAACACCGACGCCTTCAAGGAGGCCGGCCTCGACCCGGCCAAGCCGCCGACGAACCTCGCCGAACTCGGCGACCTCGCGCAGAAGCTGACCAAGAAGGACGCGAGCGGCCAGACGGTGCGCTACGGCTTCGGCGCCGCCATCTACGGCTGGTTCGTCGAGCAGCTGCTGGCCGAGTCCGGCACGATGTACTGCGACCAGGACAACGGGCGCAGCAACAAGGCCGGCAAGGTCGTCTTCGACTCCGCCCAGGGCGCGCAGATCGTCCAGTGGTGGGCCGACCTGGTCAAGAACGGCTACGCGGCCAACACCGGGCGCAACACCGACGACGCCCAGGCCGCGTTCAAGGCCGGCACCGTCGCGATGCACCTGGAGTCCACCGGCGTCCTGAGCGGCTACACCCAGGCGGCCAAGTTCACCGTGGGCACCGCCGCCTTCCCGAAGGTCGCCGCGGGCGACCAGGGCGGCCCGGTGATCGGCGGCGCCTCGCTGTGGATCAGCGGTCCCGGCCACTCGGACGCCGAGAAGCGCGCCTCCTGGGAGTTCGAGAAGTTCCTGACGTCCCCGGAGCAGCAGGCCGCCTGGCACAGCGGCACCGGCTACTTCCCGGTGAACACCAAGTCCCTGGACGACCCCAAGGACAAGGAATGGGTGGCCAAGTACCCGCAGTTCCAGACCGCCATCGACCAGCTGAAGGCCACCAAGCCGACCCCGGCCACGGCCGGCTGCCTGCTGGGTGTGATGCCGCAGGCGCGCAAGGGCGTGGAGACGGCCATCGAGCAGACGATCAAGGGCTCGAAGACGGCGCAGCAGGCGCTCGCCGACGCGGCCAAGGAGCTGCAGCCGGCGATCGACAGCTACAACAGCTCGGTCGGCTGACGCCCTCCGTCGATCCGAAGGCGACGCCCGCCCGGTGCACCTGCGCCCGGGCGGGCGTCCGCGTTCACGCCGACAGCGCCTCGCCGTCCTCGGGCAGCGCGCAGGCCGCGGCGATCCCGTCGAGCGAGAGGTCGAGCGCGTAGGCGAGCGCGGCGATCGTGAAGAACGACGGCGTCGGCGCCCGGCCGGTCTCGATCTTGCGCAGCGTCTCCGCCGAGATCCCCGCCGACGCGGCCACCTCGACCATGCTGCGCGTGCCGCGCGCCTCGCGCAGCAACGCCCCGAAGCGCTCGCCGCGCTCGCGCTCCCACGGGGTCAGCGGAGTCCTCACCATGGTGCCGATCCTAAGCCTTCCCGGGCGGAGCGGTGTCCCTTTCCGGCCCTCGACCGTGATACAAATACCGGTATAAGAATTGGATTCCGAGAGGACGCCCCACCCCCATGGTCGAGATCAAGTCCGACGCCGCCCTCGCCGCGATGCGCGAAGCCGGCCGCGTCGTCGCCAATGCCCACGCCGCCATGCAGGCCGAAGCGGCCGTCGGGGTGAGCCTGCTGGAGCTGGACGAGATCGCGCGAGGAGTGCTGCGGGCGGCCGGGGCCACCTCGCCGTTCCTCGGGTACCGGCCCTCCTTCGCGTCCGTCCCGTTCCCGGCCGTCATCTGCGCCTCGGTGAACGACGCCGTCGTCCACGGGATCCCCGACGGCTACCGGCTGCGCGACGGCGACCTCGTCAGCATCGACTGCGGCGCTCTCCTCGACGGCTGGGCGGGCGACGCGGCCGTCAGCTTCACCGTCGGCACCGCCCGGCCCGAGGACACCGCGCTGATCGACACCACCCGCCGCGCCCTGGAGGCCGGGATCGCCGCCGCCGTCGCGGGCAACCGCACCGGCGACATCGGGCACGCCGTCGGCACCGTCGCCCGGAGCGCCCGCTACGGCCTGCTGGACGGCTACGGCGGCCACGGCATCGGACGCCGCATGCACGAGGACCCGCACGTGCCCAACGAGGGCCGCCCCGGCCGGGGCTACCCGCTGCGCCCGGGCCTGGTGCTGGCCATCGAGCCCATGCTCATCGCCGGCGGCCGGGACGACTACGCCACCGACCCCGACGGCTGGACGCTCCGCACCACGGACGGCGCCCGCGCCGCCCACATCGAACACACCGTCGCCATCACCGAGGACGGCCCGCGGATCCTCACCCTCCCGTAGGGCGAGATGTCCGTCCGCTGAACGTCCGCCGTCGAACCGCCGGACGCCGTCGAGCCCGCCCCCGGTGCCCGGTAGTCTCGGCGGCGTGACCAAAGGCGTGATGTTCGACTTCTCCGGGACGCTCTTCCGCGTCGTCTCCACCGCCCGGTGGCTCGACGCCCACACGGCCGCCACCGGCCCGGCGCTGACCGACCGGGAGCGGGCCGAACTGGTCGCCCGCCTGGAGGAGTTCGGCGCCCTGCCGGGCGGCGTGGCGCCCCGGCGGATCCCGGCGGACGTCCAGGAGGCCTGGGACGTCCGGGACTTGAGCGCCGAGCTGCACCGGAGCGCGTACACCGCGCTGGCCCGCGCCGCCGAGCCGCCCGCCGGGCTCGACGTCGACGCCCTCTATGACACGCACATGGCCCCGGCCAGCTGGCAGCCCTACCCCGACGCCGAACCGACGCTGCGCGAGCTGCGCCGCCGCGGCGTCCCGGTGGCCGTGGTCAGCAACATCGGCTGGGACCTGCGCCCGGTCTTCCGCGCGCACGGCCTGGACGACCTCGTCGACGCCTACGTCCTGTCCGTCGAGGTCGGCGCGCAGAAGCCGGACCCGGTCATCTTCGAAGCGGCCTGCGCACGGCTCGGCCTCGCGCCGGCCGACGTCCTGATGGTCGGCGACGACCGCACCTGCGACGGCGGCGCGACGGCCCTCGGCTGCGCGTTCCACCCCGTCGACCACCTGCCGGTCGACCGCCGCCCGGCCGCCCTCGCGCCGCTCCTCGACCTCCTCCCGTGAGCCCCTGGTGACCGACACCACACGGTGGCCCCGCCGACCCCCGGAGTAGCGTGCCGACCATGACCGATCACGACTTCACGACGCGGGTGACGGTCCGCGGGTACGAGACCGACACCCAGGGCCACCTCAACCAGTCCGTCTACCTCCAGTACGCCGAACACGCCCGCTGGGAGTACCTCCAGGCCGCCGGCATCCGCCAGGCCGAGCTGGTCGCCAAGGGCGTCGGCCCGGTGGTGCTGGAGACGACCGTCAGGTACCTGCGCGAGCTGCGCGCCGGCGACACCGTCGACGTGAGCTGCGCGTTCGTGTGGCGCGACGGCAAGACCTTCCAGGTGGTGCAGCGCATCACCCGCACCGACGGCGTGGTCGCGGCCGAGGTCACCGGTGTCGGCGGCATCCTCGACCTGACGGAGCGCCGGCTGGTCGCCGACCCCCGCGAGGCGCTGCGCGCCACCGCCTCCGACCCGGCGCTGCTGGGCCTGTAGAGCCCCTACGCGTGCCGGTGCCGACCGCCGCGCGCCGCCGCCCCCGGGTGATCGGCCGCGGCGATCAGCGCGGCCAGCGCGGTGGTCACCGGCACGGAGGCGACGAGCCCGATGCTGCCGACGAGGGTCCGCGCGATCTCCTCGGCGACCAGCTCGCTCGTCGCCACGTCGATCACGTTGCGGTGCGCGATCGAGAACAGCAGGAGCAGCGGCAGCGCCGCGCCCGCGTACGCGAGCACCAGGGTGTTGACGGTGGACGCGATGTGGTCGCGGCCGATCCGCATGCCCGTCCGGTAGAGCTTGCGCACACCCATGCCGGGGTCGGCCGCGTGCAGCTCCCAGATCGCCGAGGTCTGGGTGACCGTCACGTCGAAGAGCACGCCGAGCGAGCCGATGACGAACCCGGCCAGCAGCAGGCCGCGGATCTGGATGCCCGGGTACAGGTCGTGGACCAGCCCGGTCTCCTCCGACGTGTTGCCGGTCAGGTGCGCCCAGGAGGCGAACACCAGGCTCAGCACGCCGATCAGGACGAGCGAGACGAGCGTGCCGAGCACCGCGACCGACGTCCGGGCGGACAGCCCGTGGCACAGGTAGAGCGCGATCAGCATGATCGCGCTCGCCCCGACGATGGCCACCAGCAGCGGGTCCGAGCCGCGCAGGACGGCCGGCAGGATGAACAGCGACAGCACCGCGAAGCTGATCGCGAGCGCGACCAGCGCGGCCAGCCCGCGCCACCGCCCGACGGCGACCACGGCCACCGCGAAGACGCCCGCGAGCACCCCCATCGGCAGGTTCCGGTCGACGTCGACCACGCTGTACTGGAGGTCCGGCGGCGCGTCCGGCGCGTACGTGAGGACGACCTCCTCGCCCACGTCGTACTGCCGCGGCTCGCCCGGGTGCACGACGACGGCAAAGGTGCGGCCCTTGTCCGGACCGGTGGTCACCTCGACGGTGTCCTGCCGGCAGGTGCCCTGGTCGGCCGGGTTGACGGCGCTGCACGGCAGTTCCTGCACCCTGGTCACCCGGCCGTGCCGGACCTGCTGGTCGAACCCGACCCCGGTGCGCGGGTGCGACGGCACGCCGCCGGGCCACAGCACCACGAGCCCGGCCAGGACGGCCAGCGCGAACGGGATGAGCACGGCGGCGATGATCCGGCGCAGGCGGGCGGAGACGGGCGCCGCCGGTCCGTGGGAGTGCCCGTGCGCCGCGGCCCCGGCCCCGCCGCGCTCCTTGCCGTGCCCGTCCTGGTGACCTTCCTGCCCGTCGTCGTGCTCGTGCGTCCCCTCGTCCACCTCACGCCTCCTCAGCGGTCGCGCGGCTGCCAAGGTCCGCCGCAGCCCCCCGAAATCATCGGCGCCGGACCGGCCGGACCACCGCAGTGACCAACCCGTGGGCGTGCCGCAGCGGCCGGGCGGGGGATTACCCTACCGGGGACCGGCCGGTTGGCCGGATGGGGTCAAGTGGCGTTCCCACGAAGAATTCTGACCATGCCGAACACGAAGTCGAACCTCAAGCGGGCCGCCGCCGTCGCCGCGGTGGCCGCGCTCTCCCTCACCGCCCTGCCCGCCGCGGCCGCAGCCGCCGACCGTCCGGGCCAGGGCCTCGCCTGGACCTCCTGCCAGGGCACCGTCGACCCCCGCCAGCAGTGCGCCACCGTCACCGTCCCGCTGGAATACGCCGATCCGCACGGCGAGCAGATCACGATCGCCGTCTCCCGGATCCGCGCCGCCAAGCCGGACGAGCGCCACGGCGTGCTGCTCACCATCCCCGGCGGGCCCGGCGGCTCCGGCCTGAACCTCCCGACGAGCGCGGCCCGGCACCTGCCGCAGTCCGTCCTCGACCGCTTCGACCTGGTCGGCTTCGACCCGCGCGGCGTCGGCCGCTCGACGCCGGTCGGCTGCGGCCTGGACACGCCCGACCTCGCGATGGTCAAGCTGCGCCCCTGGCCCGCCGCCGACGGTTCGATCGACGAGAACCTCGCCACCGCCCGCCGGGTCGCCGAGACCTGCGCCCGCAACGGCGGCCCGGTGCTGCGCAGCATCTCCACCCGCAACGAGGCCCGCGACATCGACCGCGTCCGCCAGGCCCTCGGCGAGCGCCGGCTCTCCGCGTGGGGCACGTCGTACGGCACGTACGCGGGCGCCGTCTACGCCACGATGTTCCCCGGGCGCACCGACCGGGTCGTCCTCGACAGCAACGACGACCCGGACCCGTCCCGCGTCGAGCGCGGCTGGCTCGCCAACTTCGGCCCCGGTGCGGAGGACCGGTTCCCCGACTTCGCCAGGTGGGCCTCGGCGCCCGGGAACCCGGACCGCGTCGCGGACGGCCCCGAGGAGGTCCGCCCGCTCTTCCTCGGCCTCGCGGCCCGCCTGGACCGCGCGCCGCTGCCCTGGCCCGGCGCCAACCCGGCCGAGCTGAACGGCAACGTGCTGCGCGAGACGATGCTGCAGAGCCTCTACGCGGACGCCAAGTTCCCCGACCTCGCGCGGCTGATGCTGGCCGGTCTCGGGCGCCGTCCGCTGCCGGCCCCGGTCACGCCGCCCGAACAGGCCGTCCAGAACACCATCGCCGTCTCGGTCGGCACCCTGTGCAACGACGTCGCGTGGCCCACCGACCCGGCCGCGTACGCCCGGGACACCGCCGCCGAGCGCGCCGCCCGCCCGCTCACCGCCGGCATGCCCGTCAACGTCATGCCGTGCGCGTTCTGGCCGTTCAAGCCCGCCGAGCCGCCGACCCGCGTCACCTCCCGCGGCCCGGCGAACGTGCTCCTCGCCCAGAACCTCCGCGACCCCGCCACCCCCTACCAGGGCGCCCTGAAGCTCCGTGAGGCGTTCGGCCCCCGGGCCCGCATGGTGTCGATCGACTCGGGCGGCCACGACGCCTACGCCGCCAACGGCAACGCCTGCGGCGACGCGGCCGTCACCGCGTTCCTGCTCACCGGGCGGCTCCCCGCCGAGGACGTGACCTGCCCGGCCGGATGACGCGCACATGATCCACACGTGCCAAACCGGGCGGGGGCCGACAAACCGTGAGTGATCGCCCCGGCCTCCGCCCGGACGTGTGACCGATCGTCTCGAATGAGTCGAACCTGTCGCGGTTTTGTGACAAAGCTTGGCCAACACCCGCTCCTCAGCGGCTTTTCGTGGCCGTAGTGTTCCAGCTATGTCACGGAAGAGCCGCATACCTGCCCCGGACCCCGGCGACACGTGGGTGCCACGACCCCGGCGCCGGGAAACCCCGCTCGGGCTGGTCGGGCACACGGCCACGTTCCTCGGCAGCAGTGTGCTCGGTGGCGTCCTGCTCGCGGGGATCGTGCTCCCCGGGGCCGGCGCGATCGGGCTGGGTGCGAAGAACGGTGCGGAAAGCTTCGAGAGCATCCCCGACGACTTCAAGACGCCTCCACTGACGCAGGCGACGCAGATCTTCGACGCCAAGGGCGGCCTGATCGCCAAGGTCTACGAGCGGGACCGCACGGTCATCCCGGCCGAGCAGATGTCACCGCTGATCAGACATGCCCAGGTGGACATCGAGGACGCCCGCTTCTACGAGCACGGCGCCGTCGACCTCAAGGGCATCCTGCGGGCCATCACCAAGAACGCGGAGAGCGGCGCCACCGTCCAGGGCGCCTCCACGCTCACCCAGCAGTACGTGAAGAACGTCAACGTCGAGAAGGCCGGCGACGACCCGGTCGCGGTCGCCGAGGCCCAGCGCAAGACGCTCGGCCGCAAGATCCAGGAACTCAAGTACGCCATCAAGCTGGAGGAGGACCTGACCAAGGACCAGATCCTCACCAACTACCTGAACATCACCTTCTACGGGCACCAGGCGTACGGCATCGAGGCCGCCTCCCAGCGCTACTTCGCCAAGGACGCCAAGGACCTCACCCTCCCCGAGGCGGCCATGCTCGCCGGGCTGGTGCAGAACCCGTCCCAGTACGACCCCAAGCTCCACCCGGTGGCCGCGCAGAAGCGCCGGGACACCGTCATCGACAAGATGGTGGAGAACAAGCACATCACCGCCGATCAGGCCCGGGAGGCCAAGGCCGCGCCGCTCGGCCTCAACTACCGCGACCCGCAGAACGGCTGCATCACCGCCAGGGCGGGCATGGGCTTCTTCTGCGACTACGTGCGCCACGTCGTCAAGCAGGACCCGGCGTTCGGCAAGAGCGCCGCCGACCGCAAGAAGCTGTGGGACCAGGGCGGCCTCAACATCTTCACCACCATGGACCCGGAGAAGCAGGCCGCCGCCCAGAAGGCCGTCTCCGACCTGGTGTACGTGACCGACCCGGTCTCGGCGGCGATGACGATGGTCGAACCCGGCACCGGCGACATCCTCGCGATGGCCCAGACCCGCCCGTACGGCCTCGCGAAGGAGAAGAACGAGACCGTCGTCAACTACAACGTCGACGCGGTGATGGGCGGCGGCATCGGCTTCCAGCCCGGCTCCAACTTCAAGCCCATCGTGGCCGCCGCCGCCCTGGAGGCGGGGCTGCCGCCCACCCAGTCCTACTCGGCGCCGAACCGGATGGACTGGCCGACGATGTCGACCTGCAACGGCACGTGGAAGAACCTGAGCAAGGGCAAGAAGGAAGGCACCATCCCGAACGAGAGCGCGAGCGAGGTCGGCCCCTACGAGCTCAAGGAGGCCATGGCCAAGTCGGTCAACACCTATTTCGTGCAGATGGAGCAGGAGATCGGCCTCTGCGCCGTCAAGCAGATGGCCAACAAGCTGGGCGTGACGGCGAAGGCCAGCGGCGAGGCGCTCCAGGAGGTGCCCGCGATCGGCCTCGGCACGCAGGAGGTCAGCCCGCTGACCATGGCCAACGTGTACGCGACCTTCGCCGCCCGCGGGAGGTACTGCGCGCCGGCCGCGATCACCCGGATCTCGACGGTCGACGGCAAGGACGTTCCCGTGCCCCCCGCCAAGTGCGACCAGGTGATGTCCCAGAACACCGCGGACGTCGTCAACACCGTGCTCCTCGGCGTGACCGAGAAGGGCACCGGCAAGGACCTCGGCCTCGACGACGGCCGTCAGATCGCCGGCAAGACCGGCACCACCGACGAGAAGAAGTCGGCCTGGTTCACCGGCTACACCGGCAACCTGGCCGGCTCGGTGTGGCTGGGCAGTCCGGGCACCAAGGTGCCGATGAAGAACATCCGGATCGGCGGCCACTACCAGGAGGAGGTCTTCGGCGCGACCGGCCCCGGGCCGATCTGGCGGCAGGCGATGAGCGACGCGGTGAAGTCCATGCCGGAGGACGACTTCACGACCGTCTACATCCCGGACCCGCCGCCCAAGCGCGACCCGGCCGGCCCGAGCGGCAGCCCGTCCGCCTCCGGCAGCCCCGGCGGCTCGACCCAGGGCCCCGGACGCCCGCACGGCACGCCCACACCCGACCACTCCGACGACGGCTGAGCCGGGCGGACGGCGGACGGCAGATGGCGGACGACGGACGGAGGGCCCCGCAGGAGCATTCCTGCGGGGCCCTCCGTCCGTTCGCCTACCGCGCCTCCACCGGCTCGCCGGTGTCCGGGTCGAGGGTGAACACCCGCTGGTAGGCGTCCGTCACGATGGTGATCCGGTCCCGGCCCGTCCAACTCGCCTGCACCAGCCGCCCGTCGTCCGGCGCGCCGCCGACGTCGGCCAGCGTCCAGCGGCGGGCGTCCCAGCCGCTGCCGGACTCCAGCAGCACCTGCCAGTGCTCGCCCGGTTCCGGCCCCGTCCCGTACGAGCGGTGCACCACGACGAGCGCCCGCTCGGCCCCCGCCGGGGCGCTCTCGCGGCTGCGCGTCTCCGCCGCCGACACCTTGTGCACGGCGACCGCGCCGAGCAGGAACACCACCCCGGCGGTGACCGTGACCGCCCGGGTGGCCGACCGCACGGCACTGCGCCGGTCGGCCAGCCACGCGGCGCCGATCATCGCGGCCAGCGCCGCGCCGAGCAGCGCCTCGGGCCGGTTCAGCAGGTCGGCGACCTGCATCCGGCCGCCGGAGCGGCTCTCCCACTGCCCCACGGTGTAGAGCAGGACGGCCGCCAGCCCGGCGCCCGCGAGCGCCCGCACCAGTGTGCGCCGCATCCGCGGCGTGACTCGTCCGCGCATCCCCCGTCGTCCCCCCGGTCGTCGGTGCGAGGGCTCCCGGAGGGGGAGCCTCGGTGTCGTTGCCCGTCTTCGGTTGCCCGCTGCCGTCAGAGCTCGGCGAGCAGTTCCCGGCCCGCCGGCCAGTCTCCCAGTCCGGCCGCCGAGTTGAGGTGCCCGTGGGCCCCGGCCTCGACGAACCGGGCACCCCACGCCCCGGCGAACTCCCGCGCCCGATCGGTCGTCACCCACGGGTCGTCGGTGCTGGCGACCACCACCGCGGGGAACGGGAACGGCGCCAGCGCCACCGGGCGGAAGCCCGCCAGCACCGGGACGTCGGCGTTGTCGATGTCGGCGGGCGCGACCAGCAGCGCACCCCGCACGGCGGCCGTCCGCTCCGCGGCGGCACCGGCCACCCAGCGCGCCGCCGTGATGCAGCCGAGGCTGTGCGCGACGAGCACCACGGGCCCCCGCGCCGCGGCCTCCGCGACCGCGGCGTCCACCCGGGCCACCCAGTCCCCGGCCTCCGGCCGGTCCCAGTCGGCCTGCTGGACCCGCCGGAACGCCTCCGGCTCGGCCTCCTCCCACCGGGTCTGCCAGTGCTCGGGCCCCGAGTTCTCGTAGCCCGCCAGGACGAGGTAGGTGGTGCGGTCCGACATGTGACTCCTTGGAACGTGGTTCGTGCGGTGAGGAGTCTAGGACGGCCAGGGCCCGGCGCGCACGGCCCTTTCGGGGCGCGCGAGAACCGTCACGCGCCGCAGTTCGCCCGGTGCGCCCTGTTGCGAACGCCGCGGCGGGTGCGGGAGGTTGTACCGGGCCCGCGGCCCGTTTCGTGCCTGACGATCGATCACACGGAGGGATGTCGGCGATGACATCGAAGATCCTGCTCGTCACCGGGGACGCCGCCGAGTCGCTGGAGGTGTTCTACCCGTACCAGCGGCTGCGCGAGGAGGGCTACCAGGTCGACATCGCGGCGCCGACGAAGAAGCGCCTCCAGTTCGTCGTGCACGACTTCGTCGACGGCTTCGACACCTACACGGAGAAATCGGGCTACACCTGGCCCGCGGACGTCGCCTTCGCCGACGTCGACCCGGCCGACTACGTGGCGCTCGTGATCCCCGGCGGCCGGGCCCCCGAGTACCTGCGCAACGACCCCGAGGTGCAGCGCATCGTCCGCCACTTCTTCGCGGGCGACAAGCCGGTCGCGCAGATCTGCCACGGTCCGCTGATCAGCGCCGCCACCGGCGACCTCGCCGGCCGCCGCAGCTCCGCCTACCCCGCGCTCGCCCCGGACGTGAGGGCCGCGGGCGCCGAGTTCGTCGACGCAGAGGCCGTCGTGGACGGCGTGGTCGTCTCCGCCCGCGCCTGGCCCGACCACCCCGCCTGGCTCCGCGCCTTCATCGAGGTCCTCCGCACGAAGGCCCCCGCCTCCTGACCTGCGCCCCGCCGCGCCCCCGCCGCACCCCGGGGGCGCGGCCGGATGGGGCAAGTACCGTGCGATGTCAGACCTTTGGGACGTGCTCCACGAGGCACGTGATCCCAGGGACACCTGCCATCTTCGCGTCGGTCGTGAGTAGCGGGCAGAGCAACGTCTCGGCGAGCGCGATGTAGAACGCGTCACCCACGCAGGTGTTGTCCCGCAGCGACCAAGCCCGCTGGAGCAGCCCGGGAATCGGGATGTGCTGGACGTCGAGGGCGTCCAGATCGTTGACCGCAGCGGTTGCGTCGGCCTCGGCGAGCAGGTGCTTCTGCCACGGGCGGCAGATCACACGACTGACCTCGTGGTCGAGGTGTGCCGGGGCGTACACGTCCTCGCCGATGAGGCGCTCCCGTACGCGGTCGGCGGTGGGTCCGGTGCCGACCGGTAATTCGACGGTCGCGCCGGCATCGATGACGATCACTCCGCTGCCTCGCGGCTGATTCGGATGGCCAGGGCTTCCAGCACGTCACCTATGGTCGGCTCGCTGTCAGCGGCTCCGGGCTCGCTGTCAACGGGCGGCTCGGCGCGCGGCCGGTGCACGCCGATGACGGCGGAGAGCGGAGTGTCGATCCATTCGCTGAGCGCCTCGGCGATGGCGCGTACGCGTTCTTCCCGCAAGTCGGCGGGGGCTGCGACGGCATGGGGATCGGGACTGTCGGCTTTGACGTCGTCCATGACCGTGCGGATGTCGTCGCTGGAGGGTCGGGTGTCCGCGGACCGGGCCCGAGCGGCGATCCGCTCGATGTCCGTGGCCGCCATGGGGCGAGGCCCGATGTGGGCGCCGGACAGCAGGTGGAGCAACGCGGCCGGCACGACTGCGGCGACGGGCTTGCCGTAGCGCGTGATGGCGGTGATGCGGCCGGTGTGTTCGGCCAGAGTGACGATCTTCGAGAGCTCGGCGCGGGCATCGGCCAGCGCCACCGTGGGCACGGTGGCCGGAACCTCTGACCGGTCGTGCGGAGCGGTGGTCATGTAAAGACTTTACAACTCGCCTCGGCCATTCCGATGCAAAGTCGCCCAAACGGGGGATGCGGCTGCCGGTTGCGGGACAGGCGGCGGTCGCTGGGACGGACCCCTCTTCCGGTGCCGTCGGCCGACGTCCTACGGTGACCGGCGAGAGAGCAGTTGATCGTCAGCAGGAGGACGAGACATGGCAGAGCCGCTGATCGCCGCCGTCGGGGGCAGGGTGCCCGCCGTCGATCCCGGGGCGTTCGTCGCGCCCAACGCCGTCGTGGTCGGGGACGTGACCGTCGCCGCCGGGGCGAGCGTCTGGTACGGCGCGGTGCTGCGCGGCGACGCCGAGGCCATCGCGGTCGGCGCGGGCAGCAACATCCAGGACAACTGCACCCTGCACGCCGACCCGGGCTTCCCGCTGGTGGTCGGTGAGCGGATCTCCGTCGGGCACAACGCGGTGCTGCACGGCTGCACCGTCGAGGACGACGTCCTGGTCGGGATGAACGCCACCGTCCTCAACGGCGCCCGGATCGGCGCCGGTTCGCTGGTCGCGGCCGGTGCCGTGGTGCCGCAGGGGATGCAGGTGCCGCCGGGTTCGCTGGTCGCCGGCGTGCCCGCGAAGGTCCGGCGCGAGCTGACCGAGGACGAGCGGGCCGGGATCAAGCTCAACGGCGCCGGCTACCAGCTCCTGGCCGACGCCCACCGGGACATCGAGCCCGTCGGCTAAGGCGTGCCCCAGACGGCCGCGGCCTCCCGGGCCTCCCCGGCCGGCACCGGCACCGCGGGCGGACCGTCCGCGGGCCGGCGCCGGTCGGCGGCCCACGCGAGCAGCGCGACCACCGCGCCCGCCGCCGCGAGCCCGGCGCCGACGAGGGTCGGCGAGGTCCAGCCGAGGCCGGCGTCCAGCGCGAGGCCGCCGAAGTACGCGCCCTGGGCGTTGGCCAGGTTGAACGCGCCCTGCACGGTCGCCGAGGCCAGCGTCGGCGCACTGCGCGCCTTCTGCATGACGAGGGTCTGCACGGCCGGCACGATCGCGAAGCCGAACAGCCCGATCAGCACGACGGTCACGGCCGCCGACCACTCCGCGCGCGCGGTCACCGCGAAGAGGCCGAGCGCGGCGGCCAGCAGCAGGAACGCCGCGCAGACGGTCGGCCGCAGCGCCCGGTCGGCGGCGAAGCCGCCCAGCACGTTGCCGATCGTCATCCCGACGCCGAACAGCGCGAGCACCAGCGTCACGGACCCGGTGGCGTACCCGGAGACCTCGGTGAGCAGCGGCGTGATGTAGCTGTAGCACGCGAAGAACCCGCCGCACCCGAAGACGACGGTGGCCAGCGCCAGCCACAGCTGCCCGCTGCGGAAGGCGCGCAGCTCGTGCCGGAGTCCGGACTGGGCGGGGGAGGGCAGGTGCGGCACGAGGCGGGCGATGGCGAGCGTGCCGGCGGCGGCGATGAGGACGACGACGAGCATCGTCGCCCGCCAGCCGAGGTGCTGCCCGAGCAGGGTCGCGGCGGGCACGCCGACGATGTTGGCGACGGTCAGGCCGGAGAACATGACGGCGACCGCGCGCGCCTTCTTGTCGGGGGCGACCAGTTCGGCGGCGGCCACCGATCCGGCACCGAAGAACGCGCCGTGCGGCAGCCCGGTGACGAGCCGGGCGGCGGCGAGCGTCCAGAAGTCGGGGGCGAGCGCGCACAGCAGGTTGCCGGTGGCGAAGACCCCGGCGAGGGCGACCAGCACCGCCTTGCGCGGGCGTCCGGCGGCGAGCGCGGTGAGCAGCGGAGCGCCGATCACGACGCCGACGGCGTACGCGGAGATCAGCCAGCCGGCCTGGGGGATCGAGACGTGCAGGCTGTCCGCCACCTGGGGGAGGAGTCCCATGGCGGCGAACTCGGTGGTGCCGATGGCGAACGCGGTGACGGCCAGGGCGACCAGCGCGAGAGGCAAGGGGGTGGCTCCGGGGGAGAAGTGCGGACGGATCGGGGCGCATTCGTTCGTCCGGCATCCTAATCCGCCCGGGTGACGGTCCCGTAAGCCGATCATGACGGGCCGGTGACGCGGGGTGGTGCGGAGGCGGCCGGCCGGGGCGGACACACCGGGTGACGTCACGGGCTCGTCGGAAGGGCTCGCCAGCGGGCCGCCCGCGCGGGAGACTGGGGGCATGTGCCGCAACATCAAGACGCTGCGACCCCCCGTGACTCCCGACGCCGACGAGGACGACTTCCGCGCCGCCGCGCTGCAGTACGTCCGGAAGGTGTCCGGGTTCCGCGCCCCGGCCGCGCACAACCGGGAGGCCTTCGACCGGGCCGTCGAGGCGGTCACCGAGGCGACGGCCCGGCTGCTCGCCGAACTGGAGGTCCGCGGCGCTTCCGCCCGGGCCACGGCCGAGGCCACCGCGTAGACCGCCGCCCACCGGGCCGGGAGACGGGCCCGGGACGCGGGCAGGGCGTACAGGTACCAGGAGGAGGTCGGTGATGAACCCGCCCACACGTTACGCACTCACCTTCCCCGGCACCCCCGGCACCCAGGCGCCGCAGGACGTGGTCGTGGTCGCGCGCACGAGCGCGACGGGCCCGGGCGGCCATCCGGTGTACGAGGACGCGAGCGGCATCGTCCGGGCCGAGATCAGCGACGCCGGCGAGGTCCGCATGCTCGCCAGCGGCGGTCACCAGTCCCCGCACCTCCCGGTGCACGCCGAGCCGCTGCCATAAGGGCCTGAGGGCGCGACGAACCGACTAGCACCGGCCCGGACCGGGTAGCGGATGTGCATGGCAATCTTCCGCAAACCCGGCCGTTCGGACCGCTCCGAGCCCGGTGCCGCCGTCCCCGAGCAGCTCGCGGACGAGCTCGCCGGCCTGGTCGAGGAGGCCGAGCGGCCCGTCGGCGAGTGGCAGGTGGCCGAGTACCGGGCGGAGGGCGGCCGCGGCCGGTCCCTGGTGCGCGGCGTCGCCCGGCGGCTCGGCACGGGTGGCCGCGCCGCCGCCAAGGGCGCCGCGATCGGCGGCCGGGCGCTCACCGAGCAGCTCGTGCGGGCCGCGCCGCGCATCCCGGTCCGCAGCCTGGCCACGCTGCGGGCCCAGCACCCCGGCGCCGCCGACCCCGAGCAGCTCGCCGACCTGCTGGTGCTCGGCGCGACCAGGGCGTCGGGCGCGCTCGGAGCGAGTGTCGGCGCGGCGGCGATGCTGCCGGTGCCGCCCGCGATGCCGGTGGAGATCGCGGCCGAGACGCTCGCCGTGGCGGCCGTGGAGGTCAAGCTGATCGCCGAGCTGCACGAGGTCTACGGCGTCCCGGCGACCGGGAGCGTCAGCCAGCGGGCCACCGCCTACCTCTCCGCGTGGGCCAACCGCCGGGGCGTCGACGCCACGCTGCTGGCCCGCCCGGCGGGCTTCGCCGCGCTGGCGCTCGGCGCGGAGGTGCGCCAGCAGGTCCGGCGCCGGCTGACCCGCAGCTCGTTGCGCCGGCTGCCCTCGGTGACGCCGCTGCTGGTCGGCGCGGGCATCGGTGCCACCGTGAACCGGCGTGACACCCGACGGCTGGCCGGCGAGGTCCGCGAGGACCTGCGCCGGCGCCGTCCGGCGGACGCCTCCTACTGGGACGCCGCCGCGGGGTAGCCGACTGCCCGGCTACCCCGCCGGCCGGCTCCCCGCTGCCCGGCTACCCCGCGACGGGCGGTGCCGCGGCGCCGCGGCCGGCCTTGACGCCGTTGACCATCGCCTGGTGGATCGCCCGCGCGGTCGTCTCGTCCGCCGCCGGGACGGGGCTGCCGGACACCGTGTACCAGTCCAGCGCGCCGGTGTACTGGACGGTCAGCCGGGCCTCGCCGTCCACCCACGTGGTGTGCACGGTGAGGTCGCCGGAGATCGGCCCGACCTCGGCGGTGGTGACCCCGCCGGGCCCGCTGATGATCGACTGCGTGGTCCAGGTCGCCCACGAAGCGCGCGGGTCCGCGGGCGGCTGGACCCGCCCGCCGCCCTGAGTGTGCTCGGTCATGCGCCTATCCTCCCCCGCCGGTCGGCCGCCCGTCCGGGAGCGACACCAGCGGTAGCCGGAGGCCGCCCGGGACGTCCGGGCGGCCTCAGGGCGTGTCTTCCGGCTCGGACCGGAAGACACGCCCTCGTCCGTCAGCTGGTCAGCTGCTGCTCGTACCGTTCTCGTCCAGCATGGGTTCGCCTTCCGCCCGGGACTCGTCCTGCGCGTGAAGGTTCTGCATCGAGGTGACGCCCTCCTCGGGGTCCGCGGCGCGGACGTCCTCGTCGGTCTCGGTGCTCACGTGGGCCCGGTCGCTCATGTCGGTCATCTGCGGGCTCCGTCTCCTCGGCCGGTCCGGGCACGCCTCGACGGGGCGCGGCAGGCCGGGTCTGTCGTTCGCCCTTCCAGCCTGCCCCCGCCCCGGCCCGGGGGCCAGCCGGGTCACCAGGTGACGGGCAGCGACTTCAGTCCGTAGATGATGTTCTCGGAGCGGAACCGCAACTCGTCCTCGGGCACCGCGAGCCGCAGGCCGGGCAGCCGGCGGAACAGGGTGGCGAGCGCGATCTGCAGCTCGGCCCGGGCCAGCGGCTGGCCGAGGCACTGGTGCACGCCGAAGCCGAAGGCCAGGTGGCGCCGGGCGTCGCGGTCGAGGTCGACGTCGTCGGGCGAGGTGCGGTCGGGGCCGCCGAACATGCCCTCGTCCCGGTTGGCGGTGGACAGCATCGCGAAGACGCCGTCCCCGGCCCGGATGAGCGTGCCGTCCAGCTCGATGTCCTCGACGGCCACGCGCGGCAGGCCGGTGTGGACGATCGTGGTGTGGCGCAGCAGTTCCTCGACCGCGCCGGGGACGGCGGCCGGGTCGGCGAGCTTCGCGATCCGCTCGGGCTGCCGGAGCAGCAGCACGGTGGACAGCCCGATCATGTTGGCGGTGGTCTCGTGGCCGGCGATCAGGAGCAGCACGCCGGTGGAGGCGATCTCGCGCAGGGTGAGGTCGTCCCGGGCGGCGAGGCGGCTGAGGATGTCCTCGGCCGGGTGCTCCTTCTTGTGGGCGGCGAGTCCGCCGAGGTAGTCGAGGATCTCGTCGTTGGCCCGGGCGACCTCCTCCTTGGGGGCGGAGGTGTTGAGCAGCGTGGCGCTGAGGGCCTGGAACATCTCCCGGTCCTCGTAGGGGACCCCGAGCAGGAGGCAGATCACCAGCGACGGGACCGGGAGGGCGAACGCGCCGACCAGGTCGGCCTCGGTGACGCCGTCGGTCATCCGGTCGAGGGCGTCGTCGACGATCTGCTGGATCTCGGGCCGCATCGCCTCGACCCGCTTGACCAGGAAGTCCCCGGTGACCATGCGGCGCAGCCGGGCGTGTTCGGGGTCGTCGAGCCGGATGAACGCCGGGTTCTCGGCGATGAGTTCGCGCCGGTCGGGGGCGAACAGGGGGAAGGCGGGGTGGCGGGCGTCGGCGCTGAAGCGCTGGTCGGACAGGACGGTGCGCACCTCGGCGTAGCCGGTCACGAGCCAGATGGGGGTGCCGTCGGGCAGGGCGGCGCGGCTGACGGAGCCGGTGCGGGCGGCGTCGGTGTAGGCGGGCGGCGGGCTGAACGGGCAGCGCATGTCGTGCGGGGCGGGCAGCACCGGGGTGGTGGGCGCGGGCGTGGTCGTCAAGGCGGTACTCCTCGGCGTCGCGGTGGGGATCTCCCGGGTGGGGTCGGGTGGAGCGCAGGCGCTGGGCTAACGGCCGGTCGCGGCGGGTCCGTCGGCCGGGGCGGTGTCCTCGGTGACGGTGATCGCGCCGCACGGGCAGAGTTCGGCGGCGAGTCTGAGGTCGGGGTACTCGCTCGGCTGGAAGGTCGTTCGGCGCAGTCTCACCAGACTGTCGTGGTCGTCCTGGTCGAAGATCTCCGGGGCGTTCGAGACGCACAGGCCGGAGCTGCAGCAGCGGTCCCGGTCGAGGCTCACCTTCATGGGCGTTCCCTCCTGCACTCGTTGCTCGTTGGCAATGCCAACCTGGGCATTGCCAACCTAACCCGGTGGTGCGGCGCACACGGAGGGTGTTGTGGCAGGTTTGCGCAGATTGGCCGATTCGGTCCGGGGCGGAACGACCTTTGGCAGCACGAGGTTTGATTTGACGTCAGTTTGTCAAGGCTGGTTCGCTGCGACCCCGCTCACAGCCCTTCGGCGGCCGCGATCTCCCGGACGGCGGCGACCGTGTCGGCCTCGGCCGGGTCCTTGTCCGGCCGGTAGCGCACCACCCGGGCGAAGCGCAGGGCCAGCCCGGCGGGGTAGCGGGGGCTGCGCTGGACGCCGTCGAAGGCGATCTCCACGACGAGTTCCGGCCGGACCCGCACGGTCCGGTCGTCCCGGCCGGTCTCGCGGGCGAGGAGTGCGGCGGTCTGCCAGGCCAGCGTCTCGTCGGTGAGGCCCTTGAACGTCTTGCCGAGCATCACCCACGGGCCGAGCCCGGGCTCGCCCGCCGTCCGGGCGCCCAGGTGCAGGTTGCTGAGCCGGCCGCGGCGCCGGCCGCTGCCCCACTCGGCGGCCAGCACCACGAGGTCCAGGGTGTGCCGGGGCTTCACCTTGATCCAGCCCGCGCCGCGCCGGCCGGCCGCGTACCCGGCCGCGGGGTCCTTGACCAGCACGCCCTCGTGGCCGAGGGCCAGCGTGTCGCGGAAGAACGCCAGCGCCTCGGCGCGGTCCCCGGTCTCCGTGCGTGCCACCCGCAGGCCGGGCGGCACCACGTCGGCCAGCGCCGTCCAGCGCTCGCCGCCGGGTCGGTCGACGAGGTCCTCGCCGTCGTGGTGCAGGAGGTCGAAGAAGTAGGCGCTGAGCGGCACTTCGGCCCGCAGCCGGTCCGGGTCCCGGCGGGTGGCGGTCCGCGCCGCGGTCTCCTGGAACGGGCGCGGGCGGCCGTCCGGCCCGAGCGCGATCGCCTCGCCGTCCAGGACGGCCGAGCGCAGCGGCAGTGCGAGCGCCGCGTCGGCCACCTCGGGCACGCGCGCGGTGATGTCGTCCAGACTGCGGGTGAACACGGCGACGTCCCCGCCGTCCCGGTGCACCTGGACCCGGATGCCGTCGAGCTTCCACTCCAGCGCCGCCGGGCCGGTGCGCTCCAGCGCCGAGGCCACGTCGGGTGCGGACGCGGCCAGCATCGGCCGCACCGCCCGGCCCACCTCCAGCCGGAACGCGGCCAGCGCGGGCACCCCGCCGGTCAGCGCCGCCGCGGCCACCGCCCGGGCCGAGCCGCGGAACATCAGCGCCCGCCGCACCGCCGCGACCGGCACCCCGGCCGCCTGCGCGACGGCGTCCCCGACCACCGCGTCCAGCGCGCCCTGGCGCAACTCGCCGGCCAGCACGGCCCGCAGGAACCCCTGCTCGACCTCGGTCGCCCGGCCGAACAGCTCCGTCAGCAGCCGCCGCCGCTCGCCCTGCGCCCCGGCCCCGTGCACCCCGGCGATCCGCTCCAGCTCCCGCTCGACCTCCCGCACGCCGAGCTCGCCGGGCCCGTCGGCGGGCGGCGGAAGGTCGCGCAGGCCCGCGTACCCGACGCCGGTGCGCAGCCGCTGCGACTCGCCCGACAGGAGTGCCACGGCCGCCGGTGCCTCGTCCGGTCCCAGCTCCCGCAGGCACGCGGCGAGCAGCGCGGTCTTCGCCTTGCGGCCGGACTCGGCGGCGACGGCCCGGGAGGTGAGGGCGAGCTCGCGCAGGGCCATGGCACCTCCTCGGGCGGACGGCTTCGGACACCTCCAGAATCCCTGTCGGGCCTCCGCAGCGCCCGCCGGGAGACGCGGCACGGGGGCACGGCACGGGGGCACCGTCCGGACGGTGCCCGGTCCTCGCGGCGGGGTCCGTGACCGGTCCGCCGGACATTCGTTCGGAATTTTTGTTATCGGCGGCGCGCCGGAGGGTCTCCCAGGTGTCGGCACCCGACCGCCGACCCGGACAGAAAGCGTGGCCAGGTGAACAGCGAAGACAGGACGACCATCCTCCCGGCGACCGGATCGGCCGACGGCGCGGGCGGCCGTTCCGCAGGGCGTGCCGCGCGCCGGGCAGCCGAGCGGCACACCGATCGCCACGGAGGGCGCGGCAGGCGGGGCCGCAGGCGCGGCGCGTTCGTCCCGGTGTCGACGGTCGTCGTCGCGGTGGCCGGGACGGGCCTGCTCGCGGCGCTGGCGGGCGCCGGGTACGCGGCGTACGCGGGCAAGCAGTCGGACCGGGACCCGGGGCAGGCGGTGGCACTGGACGCGCTGATGGCCGCCGAGGCCGGCACCCACGAGGGCATCCAGGTGCCCGGGGCCGGCGGGGGGCCGGCCCTCGTGCCCGGTACACCGCAGTCGCCCGTCAACCTGTCCGCGACCGACCCGGGCACCCCGTCGCCCACCGCCTCCGCCACCGCGACCGCCACCGCCACGGCTTCCGCTTCCGCGACGCCCACCCCGACCGCCACCGCCACCACCAAGCCGACCCCGACCGCCAAGCCCACCACCGCCCAGCGCACCGCCACGGGGAGCGCCCCCGCGGCGACGTCCGCGCCCACCCCGGTCGGCGGCGGCGCGTCCCCCTCGTACGCCCAGCAGGTCGTCGACCTCGTCAACGCCGAGCGGGCCAAGGCCGGCTGCGACCCGGTCGCGGCCGAGCCCCGCCTGGCCACCGCCGCCCAGTCGCACAGCGACGACATGGCCGACCGCAACTACTTCGACCACGCCAGCCCCGAGGGCTACCACGCCGACCACCGCATCGAGGCGACCGGCTACCGCTGGAGCACCTGGGGCGAGAACATCGCCCGCGGCCAGAAGGACCCGGCCGCCGTCATGGACGCCTGGATGAACAGCCCCGGCCACCGCGCCAACATCCTCAACTGCGCCTTCAAGCAGCTCGGCGTGGGCGTCCGGACCGGCTCCGGCGGCCCGTGGTGGACCCAGGTGTTCGCCGCCCCGGCGTGACCCCGCCGCGGGCCCGTCACCGGCCCGTTTTCCGATTCCGCGCAAATTGTTGTTATCTGATCACTCCCCAGGGGTCTCCGAGGAGGCATCGGCGGGCGGAAGACGGCAAGACGGAGTGCGGACGATGAACGCTGACGTGCAGAACGCTGACGTGCGCAACACAGACGTGCGCGGCACCGGGACGACCCTGGTGCGCGCCGCCCAGGCGGGCGACCGGCAGGCCCAGGAGGCGCTGGTCGCCGCCTGGCTGCCGCTCGTCTACAACGTGGCCGGGCGCGCGCTCGGCGGGCACGCCGACGTCGACGACGTCGCGCAGGAGACGATGATCCGCGCCCTGGACGGCCTGGAGGGGCTGCGCGACCCGTCGTCGTTCCGCTCCTGGCTGGTCGCGATCACGATGAACCAGGTCCGCCGCCGGCACGCCGCCGGCCAGCAGCAGCCGACCGTCGGCGGCCTCGACGAGACGTGGGAAGTCGCCGACCCCCGCGCCGACTTCACCGACCTCACCATCCTGCGGCTCGGCCTCTCCGGCCAGCGCCGGGAGGTCGCCGAGGCCACCCGCTGGCTCGACCCGGACGACCGCGAACTGCTCTCCCTGTGGTGGCTGGAGGCGAACGGCGAGCTGACCCGCGCCGAACTCGCCGAGTCGCTCGACCTCAGCCCGCAGCACACCGCCGTCCGGGTGCAGCGGATGAAGAAGCAGCTGGAGTCCGGCCGCGTGGTCGTCCGGGCGCTCGGCGCCTACCCGCGCTGTCCGGAGCTGGCCGAGGTCACCGCCGGCTTCGACGGGACGCCGAACTCGGTGTGGCGCAAGCGCATAGCCCGGCACATCCGCGGCTGCGCCACCTGCGACCGGCTGGGCCGCGACCTCTTCCCGGCGGAGGGGCTGCTCGCCGGGCTGGCGCTGGTGCCGATCCCGATGGGGTCGCCGGCGCTGCTGCACTTCAAGGTCACCGCGGCCGCGGTCGCCTCCGCGGCGGGGACGGGCGCCACCGGCGCGGGCGGAGCCGGCGGCGCGGCGGGCACCGCGGGCGCCACCGGGGCCGGTTCGCACGGCGGCTGGGCCGCGCTCGCCGCCAAGAAGGCCGTCCTGGTGAGCGGTGCGGCGGCCGCCGTGGCGGTCACGACGCTCGCCCTGGTCTGGCCGGCCCCCGCGGAGAAGCCGCTGGAGGCGGCACCGGAGCCGACCACCCCGGCCGCCGCGCCCGACACCCCGACCTGGACGCCGCTCGCCCTCCCGGTACCGGCCCCGGCGGCCGTGACCGACACCCCCACGCCGACGCCGACCCCGAGCCCGACCGACACCCCCACGGCCACGCCCACGCCGACCCCGTCGCCCACCGCGTCCAGGGCGACCGCCCCGCCCAGCCTGGAGCGCCAGCTCGTCGACCTGGTGAACGCCGAACGCGCGAAGGCCGGTTGCGCCCCGCTGCGGATCGACCCGCGGCTGCACGGCGCCGCCCAGAAGCACGCCGACGACATGGTCGCCCGCAACTTCTTCGACCACGTCAACCCCGACGGCGTCCACCCCGACGCCCGGATCACCGCGGCCGGCTACCGCTGGTCCCAGTGGGGCGAGAACCTCGACCGCGGCACGACCAACCCCTCCGCCGTCGTCTCGCACTGGATGGACGGCGGCATCCACCAGTCCAACCTGCTGGACTGCGGCTTCAAGGACGTCGGCGTCGGCGTCTCTGCCGGGCCGGCCGGCACCTACTGGGCCCAGGACCTCGGCGCCCCGCTCTCCTGAGCCGGGCCGCCGCCCCGACTACGCCGGCGTGACCGGGACGAGCCCGTCCGCCTGCCCGGTCACGTAGCCGGTGGCGTGCCCGACCACGCCGCCGGCGTCGCCGACCTGCCCCGGCGCCAGGTCGGCCGTCGAGCCGAGCGGCGCGGGCAGACCCTCCTGCCCGCCCACGGCGCTGGCGTGTGCGCTCGGCGCGGTCAGGGAGGCGACGACGCCGACGGCGAGCGAGGCCACGGCAAGCATGCTGCGCTTCTTCATGCCCGGGCTAACGAGCCCGCACCGCACGGGTCACGGGGCTGGGGGCGCGGGCCGGGCGCGCGGGCTACGGGCCCGGCGCGCGGGCGTTCCGGTGGCGGGGGGCTTAGGAGCGGGGTGGGATGGGGAGGGGTTCCGGAACGAATCCGGCAAATCGATCTTTCCGCCCCTCCCTTCCGGCCGGGTTCGCCGACCGTCCCAGGCCCCGCCACCCCCGCGACACGAAGGGCACCCGATGCACGCAGCCGAGCTCACCTCCGCCGTCCTCGCCGAGCTGCGCCGCCCCCGGCGCTACCCGGCCGTCTCCGTCCTGCTGCCGACCCACCGCAGCGAGCCCGACAACACCCAGGACCCGGTGCGCCTGCGCAACCTCGTCGCCGAGGCGAAGGCCAGGCTGCAGGCCGACGAGGCGGTCAGCCGGGCGGACCGGCTGGACGTCGTCGAGCAGCTGGACCGCGCGCTCGCGGAGGTCGACCTCGTGCACGCCGAGGACGGCCTGGTGATCTTCGCGGCGCCCGGCGAGCACCAGGTGTGGTCGCTCCCGCGCTCGGTACCGGCCCGGGTCGTCGTCTCGGACACCTTCCTGACCCGCAACCTGGTCGCCGCGTACGTCTCGGGCGCGCCCTACTGGGTGCTCACCGTCTCCGCCGACCGGGCCGCCCTGTTCAGCGGCTCCGGGCCGAAGCTGGTGCCGCACGACGGCGGCTTCCCGGTCGACCAGGTCCGGCCGGACTGGGACGTCGAGCGCACGGAGCGGATCGGCAACGTGCCGAGCACCTTCACCGACGAGGAGACCCGCAGGTTCCTGCGCTCGGCCGACACCGCCCTGGCCGCCGTCCTGGAGGCCGACGCCCGCCCGCTCTACGTGCTCGGCGAGGCGGCGGCGATCTCCCTGCTCGACGACGTCGGCACGGCGGCCAAGCGCGCCTCCGCCCAGGTCGCGCGCGGCGGACTCGGCCACGCCTCCCCGGCCGCGGTGGCCGAGGCGGTCCGGGCGACGGTGGCCGACCAGGGCCGCAAGGCCGTCGCCGAGGTCCAGGAGCGCCTCAGCCAGGCCCAGGGCGTGAAGGGCCTGGCCGCCGGCATCGACGAGGTCTGGCAGAACGTCACGCAGGGCCGGGCCGCCGTCGTCGCGGTGGAGGAGGACTACTGGCAGCCCGTCCGGGTGACGGACACCCACCTGGTGCCCACCGACGACGGCGGGCCGGACGTGCGCGTGGACATGGTCGACGAGATCGTCGAGCGCGCCCTCGACACCGGCGCCCGCGTGCAGTTCGTCCCGTCCGGCGAGCTCGCCTCGCGCGACCACATCGCGGCCGTCCTGCGGTACTGACGCACGCTACGCCCCGGGGCCCAGGCCGAAGCGGGCGGCCACCCGCTCGGCCAGGTCGGCGGCCGGCGTGGCGCCGTCGACGGTCAGGACGTCGAGCCGGTGGCCGACGGCCTGGGCACGGACCTCCGCGTCCCAGAGGGCGTCGCGCGCGAGCCGCTCGGCGAGCACCGCCGAGGGGTCGCGGCCGCCCCACGTGGCCCGCGCGCGCTGCGGATCCGCGTAGCGCGCGCGGAGCACGTCCCGCCGGAACTCCGCGGGCGGCAGGAGGAAGACGGCTTGGCCCGGCCGGCTCAGCAGCGGCGCGAGGTCGGCGGGCAGGATCCCGAAGTAGTCGACCAGGACGATCCGGTCGGTGGGCATGGCGAGGAGGTCGTCGACGACGAAGCCGAGCATCTCCCCGTTCATGCTCGGCATCGCGCGCAGCACCTCGTCCGCCGTGCGGCCGTCCCACATCGCACCCGGCGGCAGGTCGCGCAGGGCGGAGAGGTACGGGTGCTGCTCCGGCGTGCAGAGCGTCAGCCACCGGTGCTCCGCGAGGTCGCCGTCGTACACCGGGAGACCGTGGCGGGCGGCGAGCAGGCGGGCCAGGGTGCTCTTGCCGCTGCCGGTGCCGCCGGCGATCCAGCGGACGTGGGCCAGGGACGCGGCAGTCGAGGGGAGGGAGTCTCTGCTGGTCCCGGTGTCCGGGAGAGAAGAGGTCATGGGTGCCAGGGTCCCCCTGTCCGCCCGGAAATTGCAGTCTTGTTCTTCCCCGGCCGATCGCCGAATCTGGAAGAGAGGGGGACGGACAGCTCACCCCGCCAGCGCCACCGCATCGCCCATGACGACCACCGGGTGCAGCGCCGGGTCGAGCGCGCGGAGCAGCTCGCGCATGTCGTCGACGCGCAGGCCGACGCAGCCGTGGGTCGGGCCGCCGTGGTCGACGTGGAGCCAGATGCCGCCGCCGCGGCCGCTGCCGTTCGGGCGGCGCGGGTCGAGCGGGGTCGAGCCGGGGACGCGGTTGTAGTCGATCGCGACGACGTAGTCGAAGGAGCCCGCGAGCGGTTCGCCCTCGAAGCCCGTGCCCGAGACGGTGAATCCCCCGTCGTGGTCGTACGGCAGGCGGGATCCCGGATCGGGCAGCCTGCCGCCGGCGGCGGTGAGGGTGAACACGCCCACGGGGGAGCGCAGATCGCCCAGGCGGTGGTCGGCGCTCCAGCCGCGGTTGCCGTTGCGGGTGGGCCAGGTCGGTCCGGCGAGCCAGCCGGAGCCGTCGTCGCGGTAGAGCGTGGCACGCCCGGTCGAGAGGTCGGCGCGGTCGCCGGTGACGACCAGGGCCTGCCTGGTCTCGGCGGGGACGTCGGCGAGCAACTGTGGCCCCACTCCCGGGAGTTGACGGGGGAGCTCAGGCGGTGCGGGGCGGCCCGCGGCGGCCGGTGTGACGGCCGGAGCGGTCGCCCGTGGGGCGGTCGGTGCGGCGCTGACGGAGGTGGCGGGCGAAGCGGCCGGGCCGGGCGCGCAGCTCATCAGGAGCAGCGCGCCCAGCCCGACGAGGGCACAACGGGGTAGGGACATGGCGGTTCGGCTTTCGGAAGGAGTACGGGGGGCAGGGGCGGCGGAGGTCAGCCGACCGAGTCCTTGGCGGCAGGGCTGTTCCGCTCCGCGGAGCGGATCGACTCCAGCACCTGCGCCACCTGCTGGGCGGCGATCAGGGAGGGCCCCCGGAAGCACGCGGTCAGCTCGACCAGCGTCGAGGTCGCACCGGTCCCGACGGTCCGGTAGCCGACCAGCTGGTCGCTGCCTCCGGCGCTCGCGCACTCCTTGCCCACGGCGGTGACCTCGCCCGGGCCGGACTGGCCCACGTGCCTGTAGAACGTGCCGGCGTCGTCGACGAGCCGGAAGGTCAGGACGACTCCGCCGGCGTACAGCTTCCCGACCGGGAAGCAGATCGACTGCTGCGCGGGGCAGCTGGACAGGGGGATGAGCTCCTGATTGGCGAGGGTGCCGATGCTGCGCAGGGGGCTGGACCCGCCGCTGTCCTGTGTGAACCAGCCCTTGGGCACGTTGACGACCATCTCCGGAACCGACCTGAACGAGATCGCCGGCCCCAACGGCCCCACGGCGTCCGGGCCTTCGGGCGCGGGGGAGGGCGAGGGCGCGGCCGTGCTCGGTGCGGGCGCCGGAGCCCCTGCGGCCCCCAGCGGGCCCGAGTGGGGGCCCGAGGGCGCGATCGCCGGGGCGGCGGCCAGCACGGCGGCGAGCAGTCCGCCGGTGAGCCCGGCGCCCAGTCCGGCGGCCCGCCGGCGGCGCCGGGTGCGATCGGCGCGGTCGAGGATCCGCTGGATGCGGTCCTCGGGCGCGGCGAGGTGCGGCGCGGCCTGCTGGAGGAGGATCCGCAGCTCCTGCTCCTCCCCGGTGTCGGCGCCGCCGGGTCCGTCCGGCCGGTCCGGGTGGGTGAAGTCAGTTCCCGTCACGCCGTCCCCCGTCCAACATCAGTTCCCTGACCGGCAGTTTGCCGCGCAGCGAGGCGAGCGCCCGGTGCGTCTGGCTCTTGACGGTGCCGGTCGTGCAGCGCAGCACGTCGGCCGTCTCCTCGACGCTCAGGTCCTCGAAGTAGCGCAGCACCACCACGGCCCGTTGCCGTGGCGGCAGCGCCCGGACGGCGGTGGCCACCACCTGGCTGAGCACGACGTCCTCGAAGGGGTCGGCCCGCTGCACCGGCGGCTCGGGCAGCTCCTCGTGCGGGAGTTCGCCGGTCCAGCGGCGGCGCCACCAGGAGACGTGCGAGTTCACCAGGACCTTCCGCACGTACGCCTCGGGGTGCTCGATCGAGATCCGGTCCCACTTGGGCCACACCTTGGCGAGCGCGGTCTGCAGCAGGTCCTCGGCCTGGTGCGGGTCGCCGGTCAGGAGCCAGGCCGTGCGCAGCAGCTTCGGGCCGCAGGCGGCGACGAACTCCTCGAAGTCCGGTGTCGCGTCCCTCATCCCGCCGCCCCTGCCATGGTGTTCCCGTCGTTCCCGTCCGCCGTGGCGGCCCGGTCGGCCGCGTGCGTGGTGTTGTCCTCACGGCAGGTGGAACGCGGTGGCCCGCGGTTCGGGTTGTCTCCGTTCCGGGGATATTTTCCCAGGCCCCGGCGGACGGCCGCGGCCCGGCCCGGCCGGAACGCTGGACGGCCCGCGAGCCGGCCGGGACTGAGCCGGGCGGCGGGCGGGCCGTGGTACCACGATGCGCCGCCCGTCCCGTGCGGCGCAGGGGCGCGCACGGGGCGCCCGGACGCACGGGCCGGGCGCGATCGGGGCGTACGGCGGTGCGGCGGCCGCGACGGCCGGTCGGGCCGTCAGAGCGTGCCGGAGCCGTGTTCCACGGGCCCGGCCGCCCCGCGGGCCGTCACCGGCTGCGCGCCGACCGTCCAGTCCGGGTGGCCCGGCATGGGCGGGGTGCGGTGGCCGTAGAGCCAGTCGGTGAGGAAGGCGGTGAGGTCCTGCCCGGAGACCTCGGAGGCGGTGCGGATGTAGTCGGCGGTGGTCGCGTTGCCGTACCGGTGGCGGGCGAGGAAGGTGCGCTCGATCGCGTCGAAGGCGTCCTCGCCGACGCGCTCGCGCAGCGCGAAGAGCACCAGTGCGCCGCCGGTGTAGCGCTGGCTGTCGAACAGGTCGGCCGCGGTGGGCGAGGCGACCGGTCCGGCGTCGTGGCGCCACTGGTCGCCGAGGCCGTACAGGTAGCGCATGCGGTCGACGAGGGTGGTGTAGCCCCACGCGTCCGGCCAGCCGCGCTCGTAGCGGTAGAGCAGGCCGTAGTAGTCGGCGTGGCCCTCGTTGAGCCAGAGGTCCGCCCAGGTGGCGGGGGAGACGCTGTCGCCGAACCAGGAGTGCACCAGCTCGTGCATCATGTGCGAGCCGATCGCCGCCTCGGGCTGGCGCAGGAAGTTCGGCTTGTACAGCGTCAGGGTCTGGGTCTCCAGGCCGGTGAAGCCGAACGCGTCCGGGTCGTCGGTGTCGGCCGGCAGGATCCCGTACGCCTCGAACGGGAACGGCCCGAGGTGCCGTTCGGCCCAGGCGAGCTGGTCGGCGGTGAGCGCGAGGGCCGGTTCGAGGTCGGCGGCGCGCGCGGTGGGCACGACGTCGCGCAGCGGCAGGCCGTGCGGGCCGGTGCGCTCGCGGACGGTGTAGTCCCCGACCGAGACCTGCACGAGCTCGGTGGCCATCGGCTCGCGGGAGACGTAGCGCCGGGTGGTGCGGCCGTCGCCGAGGGCCGTGGTCCGGGTGAGCTCGCCGCTCGCGACGCCGAGCAGCCCGTCCGGGGCGGTGACGTCGATCGTGAAGCGGGCCTTGTCCCTGGGGTGGTCGTTGGACGGGAACACGGTGTGCGCACTGGCGGGCTGCCCGGCGACGGCGAAGCCGTTCGCGGTCGGCACCCAGCCGGTGTGGGGGAGCCTGGCGTGCGGGTCCGCGGTGTACGTGACCCGCACTCGCGCGGTGGCGCCGCGGCGCAGCGCCCGGCCCGGGGTGACGGTGAGCTTCTCGTCGTGCGTGCGGAACGCGGCGGGCCGGCCGTCCACGTCGACCTCGTGGACGTCGAGGCCGAGCGCGTCGAGGTCCAGGCTCGCCAGGTCGTGGGAGGGCCGCGCGGTGATCACCGCGGTCGCGTCGACGGTGCGGGTGTCCGGCCGGTAGGCGAAGGAGAGGTGGTAGGCGAGCGCGTCGTAGCCGCGGTTGCCGAGCGACGGGAAGACGGGGTCGCCCAGCCCGTCCGCCGCGGTGGCCGCGGGCCCGCCGGTGGTCAGCAGCGCCGCGCTGAGCGCGAGCACCAGGGCGAGCCCGGCACGGCCGCGGGCTCGGGTCCGACGCAGGGGGATCAGGGCGACCACCGCTCTCCGGGTTGACGGCACGGGAGATGTTCCGGGTACGGATCGTAGTGGAAACGGCCGTCCGTCCGTGTGCAATTCGGGAGTTGGGCCCGTGGCCTCAGGCCCGGGCCGCGCGCTTGGCCAGTTCCAGGAGCGTCTCCAGGTCGTGCGCCGCTTCGGCCGCGCACAGTGCGGTCGCCGCCGCGAGGCCCGCGAGCGCGGCGGCGGACCACACGTGGCGGTGCGGCGCGGGCGCGAGCAGCGCGGTGACCCGGCGCGGCACCGGCCCGAGCCCGGCGGACCGGAACCGGCCGAACCGGCCGAGGAGGCCGAGTGCGGCGGACGGGATCCACCCGCGCGCCTTGGTGCGGCGCGCCGCCAGGGCCGCCTTGCCGATCGTGCGGGCGACCCGCTCGCGGTCGCCGACGGCGGTGGCCGCGCTCTCGTCGGCCCAGCGTTCGACCGTGAACGCGACGGTGTCGGCCAGCGGCCGCAGCAGCGGGTTGGCGGCGGCGCCGAACTGGGCGAGCGCGACGAACAGGTGGTGCCGGTGGGCCAGGTGGGCCCGCTCGTGCGCGAGCAGGATCTGGTGCTCGGGCGGTTCGAGGGCGGCGAGCATGCCGGTGGAGACCACGATCCGCCCGGGGCGCCCGGGGAGGGCGTAGGCCTGGGCGGCCGGGTCGTCGACGATGACGAGCTGGTCGCGGCCGGGCAGGCAGGCGGCCTCGCTCGTGGCCCGCGCCAGGGTGCGGGCCCGCCGCCACAGCATGCGGCCCGCCATCGCGACCACGACGGCGAGCGCGGCCCCGGCGAGTACGGCGACGGAGAGCGAGGCGGGGTCGTGGTGCTGCGCCGCGCGGGCGGACCAGTGGTCGTGGGCGAGGCGCGCGAGCAGCGGGACGCGGATCAGTCCGGTGATCGCGAGCATGCCGAGCGCCGCGGTGCTCGCGGCGGCCAGCACCAGCGCGCCGACCGTCAGCAGCCAGGTGGCCAGGCGGGGCGGCAGCCGTTCCCCCACCGGCCGGGCGATCAGCGCGGCCAGGAGGGGGAAGAGCAGCGGGAGGTAGACGGCGATGCGCATCCGGCGGGCCTACGAGCCGGAGTCCAGCAGGCGCCGCAGGAAGTCCTCGTCGTCGTCGGAGAGCTCGTCGACGAAATGCGTCAGCACGGCCTCGCGGTCGCTGCGCCCGTCGAGGACGCGGCGCATCGTGCGGGCGGCGAGTTCGGACTCGTCGGCGCCGGCGGTGTAGGCGAACGCGCGGCCGCGCTTCTCGCGGGTCAGCAGGCCCTTGGCGTGCAGGCGGGTGAGCGCGGTGACGACGGTGGTGTACGCGAGCCGGTCGTCGACCCGTTCGAGCACCTCGCCGGGGGTCAGTGCCGCGGGTGCGGCCCCGCGCAGGGCCGCGAGGACCTCGGCCTCCAGCTCGCCCTTGCCCCGTCCGGTGGCCGGGGTGGGTTCGTGCACGCCCACGGACTTGGTCACCTCCCGCATCATCTTCTACATTCCACGTAGAACTTCTACGTATTCGTAGAAGCTTCCGCCCTGCCCAGAGTCTGCCATGCCCGCCGCCGCCCGTGAGTGGCGGGCAGCGTACCCAGGAGACGAGCCGTGCCAACCGCAACGGCGGCCGATGCGCCGCCCCACACCATCGCGGCCCGCGCCGAAGGCCTGACGAAGGCGTACGGCTCCGGCGAGACCCGCGTCGTCGCCCTGGACGCGGTCGACGTGTCCGTCCGGCGCGGCGAGTTCGTGGCGATCATGGGCCCGTCCGGCTCGGGCAAGTCCACCCTGATGCACTGCCTGGCAGGCCTCGACACGGCGAGCGACGGGCAGATCTGGATCGGCGAGCACGAGATCACCCGGCTCAAGGACCGCAGGCTCACGCAGATCCGGCGCGACCGGATCGGCTTCGTCTTCCAGGCCTTCAACCTGCTCCCGACGTTGACGGCCCTGGAGAACATCACCCTCCCGATGGACATCGCCGGCCGCAGGCCCGACCAGGCGTGGGTGGACCGGGTCATCGAGACCGTCGGTCTGGCCGGGCGGCTCACGCACCGGCCGTCCGAACTGTCCGGCGGCCAGCAGCAGCGCGTCGCCTGCGCCCGCGCCCTGGCGGGGCGTCCGGAGATCGTCTTCGCCGACGAGCCCACCGGCAACCTCGACTCCCGGGCCGGCGCCGAGGTGCTCGGCTTCCTCCGCTCCTCCGTGGACGACCTCGGCCAGACGATCGTGATGGTCACCCACGACCCGGTCGCCGCCTCCTTCGCCGACCGCGTGCTCTTCCTCGCGGACGGCCGGATCGTCGACGAGCTGCCCGAGCCCACCGCCGACTCGGTGCTCGACCGGATGCGCGGCTTCGACGGCGCCGGACGGACCAGCTGACGATGATCAAGGCAAGCATCCGCGGCTTCCTCGCCCACAAGGGCCGGATGGCGCTGTCCACCCTGGCCGTCCTGCTCGGCGTGGCCTTCGTCTCGGGCACCCTGGTGTTCTCCGACACCATCGACGTCGCGTTCACGAACATCGCCGGTTCGACCGCCGCCGACGTCACGGTCAAGCCGAAGCAGGCCTTCACTCCCGAGGTCGAGGACCGCGGCCTGTCCGGAGAGACCCCGACCCTGCCCGCGAGTGTCGTGGCCGAGGTCGCCGCCGTCCCCGGGGTCAGGGCAGCGCACGGCCAGGTGAGTCTGCAGGACCTCACCGTCGTCGACAAGGACGACAAGCCCGTCGGGCCCACCACCGGCGCACCGACGCTCGGCCAGAACTGGTACGACGACCCGCAGGTGCACCTCGCGCAGGGGCACGCCCCCACCAGGGACGGCGAGATCGTCATCGACCGGGCCAGCGCCCAGCACAAGGGCATCCGCCTCGGCGATCCGCTGCACGTCCTCACGCCCGCCGGCTCCACCCCGGGCACGCTGGTCGGCATCGTCACCTTCACCTCGGGCAACCCCGGGGTGACCATGGTCTACCTCGACACGGCCACCGCGCAGCGCCGACTGCTCGGCAAGCCCGACCGGTTCACCGGCATCACGGTCGACACCGCCCCCGGCACCAGCCACACCGCGGCCCAGGCGGCGATCAAGGCCGCGCTCGGCGACGGCTACTCGGTGGCCACCAAGGAGCAGCAGGCCGCCACCGCCGCCCAGCAGATCAGCTCCTTCCTCGGCGTCGTGACCATCGCCCTGCTCGGCTTCGCCGGACTGGCGGTGCTGGTGGGCGTCTTCCTGATCCTCAACACCTTCTCCATGCTCGTCGCCCAGCGCACCCGCGAACTCGGTCTGCTGCGCGCCCTGGGCGCCGGCCGCGGCCAGGTGCTGCGCTCGGTGCTCACCGAGGCGCTGCTGCTCGGTCTGGCCGGCTCCACCCTGGGCCTCGGCGCGGGCATCGGCCTGGCCGCCGGCCTGAAGTCGCTGATCTCCGGCTTCGGGGTCGACCTCTCCGGCACCGCGCTGGTCGTCGGCCCCCTCACGCCGGTGGCGGCCTACGCGGTCGGCGTCCTCGTCACGCTCGTCGCCGCCTACCTGCCGGCCCGTCGGGCCGCCCGGACCTCCCCGATGGCCGCGCTCCGCGAGGCGGACACCCCGCCCGCCCCGCGGCTCGGCGTGCGCACCGCGCTCGGCGCCGTCCTGCTCGCCGCCGGCGGCGGCCTCCTGTACGGCGCCGCGACCCACCACGCGACGATCCTGACGGCGGGCGCCCTGCTCGGCGGCGGCATCGTGCTGTCCCTGGTGGCCCTGGTGGTGCTCGGCCCCGCGCTCTCCCGCGTCGTCGTGTACGGCCTCGGCGCGCCGTACCCGGCCCTGTTCGGCGCGGTCGGCCGGATGAGCCGCCGCAACGCCGTCCGCAACCCGCGCCGCACCGGAGCCACCGCCGGGGCACTCATGATCAGCCTCTCCCTGGTCGGCGCCGTCGCCGTCCTGGCCGCCTCGCTGACCACCTCGGTGGACCGGGACGTCGACAGCACCTTCGGCGCCGACTACGTCCTGTCCGGCAACGGTGCCACCCCGATCGGCCACGAGGTCACCGACCGGGTCCGGGCCGTGCCCGGCGTCCAGGCCGTCACCCGCCAGCGCTACGCCGTCGCCCACCTCAACGGCTTCCAGCTGGTGCTGTCCGGCGTCGACGTCGCCACCGTGGACCGGGCCGTCAAGCCGCAGTACGTGGCCGGCTCCACGGCCGACGTGGCCGCGGGCGGGCTGATGGTCGACGAGACCACCGCCGACGCCGACCACCTCGCGATCGGCTCGAAGGTCGAACTCCACTTCCTCAACGGCGCGGTGGGCACGCTCACGGTCGGCGCGATCTCCAGGCCGCCGGCCGGCGCGGGCAAGGACGGCGGCAGCTGGGAAGTCTCCCTCGACACCCTCGCCAGGTACGCCCCCGAGGCCCAGGACTTCGCGCTCTTCCTCGACACCGCCGCCGGTGCCGACCAGCGGGCCGTCCAGTCGGCCCTGGGGGCGGCCCTCGCGTCCTACCCGCAGGTGACGGTGCAGAGCCAGGCCGACTACAAGAAGCAGGTCACCGGTCAGGTCGACACCGTCCTGTACCTGGTGTACGCCCTGCTCGCGCTCGCGATCGTCATCGCCGTCCTCGGGGTGGCCAACACCCTCGCCCTCTCGGTGATCGAGCGCACCCGCGAGATCGGCCTGCTGCGCGCCGTCGGCACCTCGCGCGGCCAGATCGGCCGGATGGTCCGGCTGGAGTCCGTCCTCATCGCCGTGCACGGCGCCCTGCTGGGCCTCGGCCTCGGCGTGGCGTGGGGCGTCACCGGCCAGAAGGTCCTGACCCTGTACGGCATCACCGCGCTCAGCATCCCGTGGACGACGATCCTCGCCGTCCTGGCCGGAGCGGCCCTGGCCGGTCTCGCGGCGGCCGTGCTCCCCGCGATGAAGGCGGCCCGGACGAGGATCCTGACCGCGATCACCGCCTGATGAGCGGCCGGTCGGGCGCGCACCCCTCGCCTCGCGGCGGGACCGACCGGCGGGTGCCGGGGGACGCGACACGGTCGCGTCCCCCGGACGGAGCACTGCGGTAGCGGCGCGGTGGCCCTCCGTCATACGGTCGAAGAGTTCCGCCCCCTGACGGGCGGGGCCACGGCCGCCGGAGAACCTGGCCAGGTCCGGCGGCCGTACTCTCATGCCCGCCCACAGCCGTAGGCTTGCGGTCCGCCCCTTCCGCGCCGGACCGCCAGGAGCCGCTGTGACCACGTCCCCGAACTTCCTGGTGATCGGCGAGTGCGTCGCCGACGTCGTCCGCGCCGACGGCGTACCGGACCGGGCGCACCCCGGCGGGAGCCCGGCGAACGTCGCGTACGGCCTGGCGCGTCTGGGGCGGGCGGCGACGCTCCTCACACAGCTCGCGGACGACGCCCACGGGCGCCTGATCCGGGCGCACCTGGAGGCGGCCGGGGTGACGGTGCGCGCGGAGGCCGTGGCGCGGACGCCCTCGGCCGTCGTCGAGCTGGACGGCGAGGGGCGCGCGCAGTACGCCTTCGACATCGGCTGGACGCTCGGCACTCCCCACGGTGTCGATCTCCTGGGGCCGGACGCGCCCGGGTACCTGCACATCGGCTCGATCGCGGCCGTGACCGAGCCGGGCGCGGCGGCCGTGCTGGGGGTCGTCGAGCGCCTGCGCGGCCGGGCGAGCGTCAGCTACGACCCGAACGTGCGGCCCGCGCTGATGGGCGAGCGGGCCGGGGCCGTCCGCCGGGTCGAGCGCTGCGTGGCCCTCAGTCACGTGGTCAAGGCCAGCGACGAGGACCTGGCCTGGCTCTACCCGGACGAGGATCCGGAGTCCGTCGCCCGGTACTGGCTCGGGCTCGGCCCGGCCGTCGTCGCCGTGACGTTGGGGGCGGCCGGCGCCGTCGCGCTCACCGCCGACGGTGCCCGGGAGCAGGTCCCCGCCCGCCCGGTGCGGGTCGCGGACACCGTCGGCGCCGGGGACTCCTTCATGGCCGCCTTCCTGCACGCCCGCGCGGGCGGCGCCCCGCTCGCCGTCTGCCTCGCGCACGCGGTGACGGCCGCGGCCGTCACCGTCTCGCGCCCCGGCGCGAACCCGCCCTCGTCCGCCGAGCTGGCCGAGGCGCTGGCCCGGTAGGCCCCAAGTGCCTTACTGCGCCGCCTCGGTGAGGTCCTTGCCGTACCAGACCTCGGCGTACGGGCCCGTGCTGTAGGCGGGGATCTCGCGGTAGCCGTGGCGGGTGTAGAGGGCGCGGGCCTCGACGAGGTCGAGGCGGGTGTCGAGGACGATGCGCCCGGCGCCGAGGGCGCGGGCGGCGGAGTCGACGGCGGCGAGCAGGCGGGCGCCGCCGCCGGTGCCGCGCAGGCCGGGGCGGACGTAGACGCGGGTGAGCTCGACGGTGGCGGCGTCGAGGCGGCGCAGCCCGGCGCAGGACTGGGCGCGGCCGTCGTAGCGGCCGATCAGGAACAGGCCGGTGGGCTCGGCGAGGTCGTCGCTGGGGGTGTCGGCCAGGCCGGCCTCCAGGACCTCGGTGTCGAAGTCCTCGCCGTGGTGCAGCCGTCTGTACCGGTTGGCGACGTCGTAGTAGTACTCGCGCAGCAGGGCCAGTGCCTCGTCGGTGGTCACGTCCTCGGGGGCGACGGCCCAGGCCGGGCCGGGTGCGGTGGTGCCGGTGGTCATACCCCGCATGGTCGCCGTGCGGGCGGCCCGGCGGCAAAGGGTTTTCGCGGTGCGTGCGGGGCCGTCCGGCCGTCCTGCGCAGGGCAAAGCTTGGGCAAGGTCCCGGGCGGGTCGTTCTGCCGTGCGGGTGACGGGGGGATTGACGGGGGTGCCCTCCGGGGGAGCAGTGGCGTTATGAACGCACCATCAGATCATCGCATTAATGGGGGTTTGAAGGGCAGTCACCCGGCCCGGAGGGGTCTGCGGACCGGTCTGCTGGCCACCGTCTGCCTCTCCGCCGTCGTCGCCGGCTGCGCCGGGCCGTCCGGACCCGCCGGGCCCAAGGCCGCACCCGCCGGCGCCGCCAATGCCGCCAATGCCGCCAACGCCGCCAAGGCCGCGGAGGTCGCCAACGCCCCGAGCGCCGCACCGGCCGCCCAGGCGGAGGCGGTGGCCGCCGGGGAGCCCGCCGTCGACCGGGCGGGGGCCCGCCCGCCCGCCGCGCCGCCCATGCTGCCGGGCCTCGCCCGCAAGGAGGAGGAGAGCAGCAGCGAGGCCGTCGCCCGCCAGGAGACCGCCGTCCGCGCGGCGTTCGAGACCGCCCAGCGCTGGGGCCTGGCCGAGCCGCCGCTGAAGGCGCCCCCGCCCCCGGCCGCCAAGCCCCGGCTGCGTGCGATGCAGGGCGTGAAGCTCAAGGACGGCCGCCCGCCCGTGGTGTTCCGCGTCCCCACCGACGACAAGGTGGTGTTCCTGACCGTCGACGACGGCGCCGAGAAGGACCCGCAGTTCAACAAGATGGCCGCCGAGCTCGGGATCCCGCTCAGCGCCTTCGTCTCCGACTACCTCGCCCGAGAGAACTACGGCTACTTCCGCGACCTCCACTCCCAGGGCGTGGAGATCAACAACCACACCATCAACCACCGCAACCTGAAGATCCACGACTACGAGACCCAGCGCTACGAGATCTGCACCCAGCAGGACCAGCTGGAGCAGCAGATCGGCGTCCGCCCCCGGCTGTTCCGCCCGCCGTACGGCGAGTACAACGACGACACGCTGCGCGCGGCCGGGTCGTGCGGGGTCCAGGCGGTGCCGCTGTGGAACGAGGAGGCCTTCCCGGACCACATGGAGTGGCGCTACGACGACCAGAAGCTCCACCCGGGCGACATCATCCTCACCCACTTCCGGGGCACCGAGGACTGGAAGGCCACGATGCCGGACCTGCTCCGCAAGGTCCTGAACGAGGTCACGGCACAGGGCTACGCCCTCGGGCGCCTGGACGACTACCTGTAGCCGTGCGGGCGGGAGCCGGGAGCCGGGAGCGGGCAGCCGGTCTCAGCCGAGCGAGAGGGCGTCGAGGTACACCCAGGCGCCCTCGTGCCGGACGAACCGGCTGTTCTCGCTGAGCACCCCCTCCTCGTCGCCCTCCGTCCAGTACGCGCGGAACGCGACGGTGCCCCCGGAGTGGAACGCGCCGCCCTCGGTGGTGGCGCCGATCTCCAGCCGGGTCCAGCGCAGCGCCGGGTCGAAGTCCACCGAGTCCGGCCGGGTGTCCGGGTGCCAGCTGCGCAGCAGGTACGCCTCGTCCTGCACGACGAAGGCGCTGAAGCGGGAGCGCATCAGCGCCTCGGCCGTGCGGGCCTCCGCCACGCCGCGGTGCATCCGGCCGCAGCAGTCGCCGTAGGAGGCGGACAGGCCGCACGGGCACGGGGAGGAGGGCAGCAGCCGCGGCGCGGGGGCGGCGGCTCGGGGAGCGGGGCGACGTCGGGACATGCGGTCCATTGTCCCCCGTGCGCTCCGCTCCCCGCGCGCCGCCCCCGCGCCCCTCGGGCGGCCGTTACGCGTTGCGCTTGAACGAGTAGTTGAACTCGCCGGTGCCGAAGTGGCGGTAGAGCCGCAGCCAGAACGGCATCATCATCTCGGTCGCCCGGGCGCCGGTGATGTCCCCGAGGTCGATGATCCACTCCGCCGGCCAGCCGAACTCGCCGAGCAGCGCGACCGCCTCGGCCTTGGCTGCGTCGTCGTTCCCGGAGACGAACAGGTTGTGCTCGCCCGGCAGGACGGCCGGGTCGACCATCACGGCGACGTTCATCGTGTTGAGCGCCTTGACCACCCGGGCCGCCGGGAACTCCCGCTGGATCCGCTCGCCGACGCTGTCGGTGTTCACCGGGTCGAGGGTGAGCTCGCCCTCGGGGGAGAACACCAGCGGGTTCGACACGTCGATCAGCAGCTTGCCCGCCAGCCGCTCGGCCCCCGCCGCCCGCAGCGCCGACAGCGCGACCGTGCCGCCGGTGGCGTTGAACACCACCTCGCCGAAGTCCGCCGCGTCGGCGAACGTGCCGCAGTGGCCGTGCGGGCCCGCCGCGGCGGACCAGGCCAGCCCCTTCTCGTTGTCCTTGGTCCGCGAGCCCAGGGTGACCTCGTGGCCGAGCGACACCAGCTTGCTCGCCAGCGTCTGCCCGACCACGCCCGTGCCGATGATTCCGATGCGCACAGCCACTCCGCATCTCCCGTGAAACGCGCCCTCGTGGAGCGTTGCCGGCGACGACGATAGTTGACCCGGGCTCAGTCCCGAAGGACCGTCCGGCGAACGGGTCCCGGTGGCGGGCAGGCCGTCAGCGTCCCCGCTCGACCACGAATCCCGGCAGCGCGAGGAGGAACTCCCGTGCTTCGTCCGCCTCTTGCTCCCCGCAGGCGTCGGTCGCGCCGAGCACCCCGTCGATCTCCCGTTCCGCCGCCGCGACCAGCCCGGCCGCCGCCTGCCGCGCGCTCTCCATGCACTCGTACGCCGCGAGCCGGTCGAGCAGCCACCGCACGTCCTCGGCGGCCTCCGGGCCGCGCTGGGACCTCGTACGGCTCAAGTACCGCTCGGCTCTGGTGCGTTCGGCGGGGGAGCAGCGCTCCAGGAGGTGGATCAGCATCAGCGTCCGCTTGCCCTCCCAGAGGTCCCCGGCGATCTCCTTGCCGTACTCCTCCTGCGTCCCGGCGAGGTTCAGCACGTCGTCCTGGATCTGGTAGGCCGCGCCCAGGTACCAGCCGAACCGGTCCAGCCGGCCGGAGTCCGCCGAGGGGCCCTCGGCGACCAGCAGGCCCGTGCGGCACGGGTAGAGGAAGGTGTACCAGGACGTCTTCTTGAGGCACAGCCGGTAGTAGTCGCCGGGGACGAGGGCGCACGCGTTGTCGCGGATCCAGGCGATCTCCAGGGCCTGGCCCTCCAGCGACTGGCGGCACATGAGCTCGGTCTCCTCGAACAGCCGCCAGGCCAGCTCGCCCCCCAGCCCCCGCCGGTTGGCCATCAGCCGCTGGAGGCCGAGCAGGTGGGTGGCGTTGCCGACGTTGAGCGCGACCTCGACGCCGTACGCGGCCGGGAGGGTGGGCTCGCCGCGCCGCAGCTCGCTGCCGTCCTGGATGTCGTCGTGGATCAGGAAGGCGTTGTGGAACAGTTCGACGGTGACGGCCGGGTTGAGCGCGCGGCCCGGGTCGCCGCCGAAGGCCGCGCAGGTGGCGAGGCACAGCGCCGCGCGCAGGCCCTTGCCGGGGCGGGCCGGGTAGTCGGCGGCCAGGTCGTAGAGGTAGGGCGGACTCTGCTCGGGGATGTGCCGCAGCAGTGCGGCCACCGTGCGCTCCCGGTAGCGGGCCAGCACCCGTTCGACCAGTCCGGCGCCGCCCGTGAGCCGGGGCGGTGTCACTCCCCGGGCCGCTCGTCGGGCTCCCCGGCGGCGGTGCGCTGCGGTCCGAAGGCGGTGCTCAGGCCCTGGTTGGCGAGGGCCGGCGCGAGGCGGCTGAGGTTGAGCAGCAGGTCGACGATGTCGTGGGCGTTCTCGGCGATCCTGCGCGTGTGCTCGGCGGCGTCGCCGGCCGTGTTGCCCAGCACCCGGGCGCTGACGGCGTCGATCAGTTCGTGGGTGTTGTCCGAGACCCGGCGCACCAGCCGCCCGAACTCCTCCTGGTCGACGCGGTGTTCGTCGACGAGGCGCTCGCCCGCCGCCTTGGCGTCGGCCAGACCGGCCGCCAACTCGCGCTCCAGGACGGCGGCGGCTTCCGAGACCGCCCGCTCGCCCTGCTCGCCCGCCCCGCTGAACCGACCGGCATCGGGCATGGCCGACCTCCTGGCTCGTGCCCCGGCCAGCCCGGGGTGCACCGTCGCAATGCTTGCCGATGGTACACGCCCGTGCGCGGAGCGTGTCCGGAGTTCGCGGCCCCATTCGGCGCTCGGGGCTCGGCGAGTCGCCCCGCACCCTCCGTTCGTCACTGATAGTAGTTGCGTGGTTTCGCTGCGAAGGAGCTGGCGACGGCACGAAGGAGCGGTCAATGGGTGGCAGACAGCGTCCGCCGAGGGCGCGGACCCCGCGGCAGAAGGTGGACACCCGCGTGGAGATCGCCCGCCTGGAGGGCTTCCTGGCCTGGGAGGCGGAGGTCGCCGCGGCCGAACGGGACGCCCGGGCCTTCGCCGGCCAGTTCGCCTGGCTGCCGGCCGCCGAGCGCGAGAGCCTGGAGCGGGCCTACGCCGCCGACCGGCTGCGCTACGCCGAGGAGGTCGTGGACCGTGCCGTCGACCGCTGCCGCCGCCTCGCCGCCCGCTACCGCAGCGAGTGCCGGCGGATCTGCGCCCGGTGGGCCGCCCTCTGCCTGTCCGTGACGCTGGCGGCCGCGCTGTTCGCCGCCGTGCCCGCGATCCTGCGGGGCTGATGCTGCGACAGGGCGCCGCGACAGGACGCCGCGACGCCGAGGGCCCGCCGCAGACGCTGCGGCGGGCCCTCGGCGTGTGCGGGGATCAGTGGTGGCCGTGGCCGCTGCTGATCTCCTGGTGCTCCTCGACGGTCGGCTTGGCGATCCGGCTGCCCTCGCCGTAGAAGCCGCGCGACAGCTTCGCCCGCGCGCGGGTGAACAGCCCGGCCCTGCGGGCCACGCCGTTCTCGTCCACCTCGGGCTCCAGCTCGACCGGCTCCGGCTGGTCGTGCGAGGTGAGGGTGTACATCCGGCCCTGCGGCAGCGGCGCGTGCACCTCGATGAACTCGCCGTGCTGGAGCCGCTGGATGACGCCGGTCTCGCGGCCGTGCAGCACCTTCTCCTTGTCGCGGCGCTGGAGGCCCATGCACCACCGCTTGGTGATCACGAAGACGACCACCGGCAGCGCGAAGAAGCAGATCCGCACCGCGTAGGTGATCGCGTTGATCGACAGGTGGAAGTGCGTCGCGAGCAGGTCGTTGCCGCCGCCGGCCAGCAGGATCAGGTACAGGCTGATCCAGGCCGCGCCGAAGGCCGTGCGCACCGGAGCGTTGCGCGGCCGGTCGGCGATGTGGTGCTCGCCGCGGTCCCCGGTGACCCACGCCTCCAGGAACGGGTAGCACCAGATGACCAGCAGGACGGTCGGGAAGACCATCAGCGGGACGAACACCCCGAGGTTCAGGGTGTGGCCGCCCCAGACGCTGATCTCCCAGCCCGGCATGACGCGGATCAGGCCCTCGGAGAAGCCCATGTACCAGTCCGGCTGGGCGTCGGTGGACACCTGGTCGGGGCGGTAGGGCCCGTAGGCCCAGATCGGGTTGACCGTCGCGATCGCCGACATGAGCGCGATGATGCCGAACACCAGGAAGAAGAACCCGCCCGCCTTGGCGGTGTAGACCGGCAGCAGCGGCATGCCGACGACGTTGTCGTTGGTGCGGCCGGGCCCCGCGAAGTGGGTGTGCTTGTGGTAGAAGACCAGGATCAGGTGCGCCGCGAGCAGGCCCACCATGATCCCGGGGATCAGCAGGATGTGGACGGTGAACAGCCGCGGGATGATGTCGTGCCCGGGGAACTCCCCGCCGAACATGAAGAACTGCAGGTACGTGCCGACGATCGGCACCGCCAGGACGGCGCCCTCCATGAAGCGGATGCCGGTGCCGGAGAGCAGGTCGTCCGGCAGCGAGTAGCCCATGAAGCCGTCGAACATGCCGAGGAAGAGCAGCAGCGCGCCGAAGACCCAGTTGACCTCGCGAGGCTTGCGGAACGCCCCGGTGAAGAAGACGCGCATCATGTGCGTCAGCATCGCGGCGATGAAGACGATGGCCGCCCAGTGGTGGATCTGGCGCATCAGCAGGCCGCCGCGGACCTCGAAGCTGATGTTGACCGTGGAGGCGTAGGCCTCCGACATCTGGATGCCCTTGAGCGGGACGTACGAGCCGTTGTAGACGACCTCGCCCATGCTCGGGTTGAAGAACAGCGTCAGCCAGACGCCGGTCAGGATGATGATGACGAACGTGTAGAGCGCGATCTCGCCCAGCATGAAGGACCAGTGGTCCGGGAAGATCTTGCGCAGGTTGGCCTTCGCCAGGGAGTAGATGCCGAGGCGGCCGTCGGCCCAGTCGGCGAGGGCCTCGGCCTTGTTCGCGGGCTGGTCACGCGTACTGGTGGTCACCGGTCCCGGCTGCGACTGCTGGTCGGTTCTCACGACGGGCTCCCCGGCGTCCTCGGCGTGCCGTGCTGGAGGCCCGTCGGCGAGAACGCCGGCCGGCGGAGTGATGTGATCATGGGACCTCTCGATACGGGACCGCCGGGCGGATCCGGCCCGCGGTGCTGGTGACCGCTGGTCCCGTTGCTCAGGGTGATGGATCGCTTACTCTGTCATGCTGTCGGCAGGGGGCCGACTGTGCACGTCCATCGGCCCGTCCGGCCGCTCGTGTCGGGCCGGACGGGGGTCCCGGGGCCCGCGATCGGCCGTCCGGGAAGCGGCCGGTGCTGCGCTCGGGTGCCGCCGAACCGTTTCGGCGCGCGCCGCGGCCCGGGGTCGCGGGAACCCGGGCCTACGCTGCGCCAATGGTGGATCACCGTGAACTCCTCGCTGACGTGACCGCGACCCTCTCCCGCGCCGGACTCGACGCCGCCGGCCCGTCCCCGCTGCGGATCGGCCCCGGTCCGGAGGGGGTGGTGGTCGGCTGGCCGCCGGGCGGCGATTCGCCCGAAGGGGTGCGCGCCGCCGTCCTCGGGGCGGCGGCGGTCGTCCTGCGGGAGGCCGGCCACGAGGTCGCGGAGGCGGACGGCGGCGACCTGCACGTGGCGCCCGTCCCGGATCCCGTCGGCGTCCCGGCCGAGCCGGAGACCGTTCCCGAGCAGTGGTGGGGCTGAGTCCTGGCGCCGGTGCGCCGGGAAGGCGGCGCGCCGGAGGCCGGGTCGAATGCTGAGACGGAAGGTGGGTTTCATACCGAACCCTTACCTTGGCGGCGGGTTCAGTGGCTCCCTGCACCTCTAAGGTTTGCCTAAGCTAAGCCGAGGCGCCCTGGACCGAACCAGTCCGGGGCGTTCGGCTGTGCCGTCCCCCGTCACCGCGGTGGGACTCCGAGGACAGGTACGACCCGGGGTGACCGGGGGAGGAGCCCGCTGCATGTGGGATGAAGCGTTTCCCAGCTTTCTGATCGGGCTGCGGGAGGGCCTTGAGGCCGGCCTGATCGTGTCGATCCTGGTGGCCACCCTCGTCCGGTTCGACCGCAAGGGGCGCCTGCCCCAGGTGTGGACCGGCGTCGCGGCGGCCGTCGCCGTCAGCCTCAGCTTCGGCGCGGTGCTCACCTTCACCGCCGCGAACCTGTCCGGCCACGCCCAGGAGGCGTTCGGCGGGATCCTGAGCCTGATCGCGGTCGGCTTCGTCACGGCCATGGTCTTCTGGATGCGCCGCTCCGCGCGCAGCCTGTCGGCCGAGATCCGCTCGAAGGTCGAGGCCTCGCTGGCGCTGGGCGCCGGCGCGCTGGTGCTCACCAGCTTCCTCGCCGTCGCCCGCGAGGGCCTGGAGACCTCCCTCTTCCTGTGGACCAACGTCCGCACCGCGGGTGAGTCCACCGGCCCGCTGATCGGCGCCGCGGTCGGCCTGGTGCTCGCCGCGGGCCTGTGCTGGGGCCTGTACCGGCGCGCGCTCAAGATGAACCTCACCCGGTTCTTCACCATCACCGGCGCCGGCCTGATCGTCATCGCGGCGGGCGTGCTCGGCTACGGCCTGCGCGACCTCCAGGAGTCCGGGCTGGTCGGCGGCTCCACGTCGTACGCGTTCGACCTCAGCGGGCACCTGGACGCGCAGTCCTGGTACGCCACGCTCGTGCAGGGCACGCTCAACCTCACCGTCACCATGACGGTCCTGCAGGTCGTCGCCTACGTCGCCTACCTGTGCATCGTCATGACGCTGTTCCTGCAGGGCCTGCGCGCCGGCCAGGCCGCGCCCGCCGCCGAGCAGACGGCGGAGAAGACGGCCGAGCAGACGGAGGAGAAGGCCACCGGGACGGCTGCCGGGACCCCCGCGCCCGCCGCCTCGGGCCGGCCGCGGTGGGTGCTCCCGGCCGCGCTGGTCGCCGTCCCGGCCGTCGTCGCCGGAGCCGTCATCGCCGTCAGCGACGGCAAGAAGGACAGCGCCGCCACCGTCGCCGTCTCCGAGCAGGAGTGCGGCAAGGGCTTCACCGCCCCGCTGCCCGGCCAGCAGGTCTTCCAGATGCGCAACACCGGCGACAAGGTCTCCGAGGTGTACCTGGTCAACCCGGCCAGCGGCGCCGTCTACGGCGAGGTCGAGGGCCTCGCGCCCGGCACCACCCGCGCCCTGACCGCCACCATCGGCACCGGCGACTACGCCTGGCGCTGCGTGCCCACCGGCGGAAAGTCCGTCACCTCCGCCTCCGTGCACGTCACCGGCGGCAGCGAGGTCAAGGCCGTCAAGCCGGTCGGCGACGGTGACCTCGACGCCCCGCTCGCCGCCTACAAGGACTACGTCGTCAACGGCCTCGCGACCCTCATGACGCAGTCCCAGAAGCTCCAGGCGGACATCCACGGCGGCGACCTCGCGACCGCCCGGGCGGACTGGCTCACCGCACACCTCCAGTACGCCTCGCTCGGCGCCGCCTACGGCACCTTCGCCGACCTCGACGGCAAGATCGACGGCCGCGCCGACGGGCTCCCCGACAAGACCGCGGACCCGGGCTTCACCGGCTTCCTGCGCCTGGAGTACGGCCTGTGGCACGGCCAGTCCGCCGCGGACCTCACGCCCGTCGCCGACGGCCTCGCCCGCGACGTCGCCACCCTCGTGCACGACTTCCCCACCCAGGACTTCGACCCGGCCGACCTGCCGCTGCGCGCCCACGAGATCCTGGAGAACACCCTCCAGTTCGAGCTCACCGGCGACACCGACATGGGCAGCGGCACCAGCCTCGCCACCACCCAGGCCAACCTGGCCGGCACCCAGGAGCTGCTGACGCTCCTCCAGCCGCTGCTCGACGAGCGCGACCCGCAGGTCCTCGTCCGGGTCAACACCGGGATGAAGCGCGTCGGCGACCTCGTCGCGGCCGCCCGCACCGCCGACGGCTGGACCCCGCTGGACAAGCTGCCCGCCGACGCCCGCCGCCGGCTCAACGGCGCCACCGGCCAGCTGCTCGAAGACCTGTCCCCCATCCCCGCCCTGCTCGAGATCCGGAAGGCCGCCTGATGACCGACCACACCGCAGCCACCGGCTCCTGCCCGTTCCCGCACGGCGCTTCCGCCGCTGCCGCCGCACAGCAGGCCGCCGCCGCCGAGGCCGCCGGCCAGGGCGGCTGCCCGGCCGGCCCGGCCCGCCGCAGCTTCGTGCGGGCGGCGCTCGGCGCGGGCGCGGGGGCGGCCGTCCTGGCGGGCACCGGTGCGGCGTTCACGCTCTCCGCCGAGCCGGCCGCCGCGGGCGACGGCCACCAGGCCTCCAACGGCGTCGTGCCCTTCCACGGCGCGCACCAGGCCGGCGTCACCACCCCGGCGCCCGGCTACGCCGCCTTCGTCTCCTGCCAGGTGATCGCCCAGGACCGCAAGGCCCTGGAGGACCTGTTCAGGACCCTGACCGAGCGGATCCGCTTCCTCACCGCCGGCGGCACCCCGCCGGACCTCGGCGTCGGCGCGCCGCCCTCCGACAGCGGCCTCCTCGGCCCGGTCGTGGCCACCGACAACCTGACCGTGACGGTCGGCGTCGGCGCCTCGCTCTTCGACGACCGCTACGGCCTCGCCAAGGCCAAGCCCGTCAAGCTCGCGCCGATGAAGACCTTCCCCAACGACAACCTGCAGGCCGCCGAGCTCCACGGCGACCTCTCGCTGCAGATCTGCGCCGACCGCCAGGACACCGTCCTGCACGCCCTGCGCGACATCACCCGGCACACCCGCGGCGCGATGCAGATCCTCTGGCGGATCGACGGCTTCCAGAACCAGTCCCGCCCCGACGGAGCCCAGCGCAACCTGCTCGGCTTCAAGGACGGCATCGTCAACCCGGACACCGCCTCCGCCCGCGAGATGGACCGGCTGGTGTGGGTCACCGACGGCATGGGCGAGCCCGCGTGGGCGACCGGCGGCAGCTACCAGGTCATACGGATCATCCGGATGCTGATCGAGTTCTGGGACCGCGTCACCCTCACCGAGCAGGAGAAGATGTTCGGCCGCCGCCGCGACACCGGCGCCCCGCTCGACGGCCACCAGGAGAACGACGCCCCGGACTACGCCAAGGACCCGGACGGCAAGGCGATCCCGCTCAACGCGCACATCCGCCTCGCCAACCCGCGCACCGCGGACACCGACACCTCGCGCATCCTGCGCCGCGGCTTCAACTACGACCGCGGCATCGACAAGGCCGGCAACCTCGACATGGGCCTCGTCTTCTGCTGCTACCAGCAGGACGTGGTGCGGCAGTTCGAGGCCACCCAGACCCGCCTCGTCGGCGAGCCGCTGGTGGACTACATCTCGCCGACCGGCGGCGGGTACTTCTTCGTCCTTCCGGGCGTGAAGGACGACGCCGACTGGCTCGGCCGGGGGCTGTTCGCCAGCGCCTGACGCCCCCGCGCGCCACGGCCCCCGGAACTCTGGAGGAGTTCCGGGGGCCGTTCGCGCGTCCGCGGCCCGTCAGCCGCCGAGGGTGAAGCCGATGACGGCGCCGCCGCCGTCCCGGTTGACGGCGAACGCGGTGCCGCCGTGCGAGGTGGCGACCTCGTGGACGATGGCCAGGCCGAGCCCCGAACCGGGCAGGCTGCGCGCGGCGGTGGCCCGGTAGAAGCGGTCGAAGACGCGCTCCAGGTCGGCCGGGTCGATGCCGGGACCGCGGTCGCGCACCTCGACCCGGGGACCGCTCACGACGACGTCGATCGGGGCGGCCCCGGCCGGGTCGAACTTGGCCGCGTTGTCGAGCAGGTTGCCCACCGCGCGGGCCAGCGCGTCCGGGCGGGCGGTGACCACGGTGGCGTCGGCGTCCACGGCGATCTCGCGGCCGGTGCGCCGGCGGGCCTGGGCGGCGGCCTCGCGGACCACGTCCGCCAGCACCACGTCGACCGGGTCCTCGTCCGCCTTCTGCTCGGCGGCCAGCGCCACGAGCTCGTCCACCAGCAGGGTCAGCTCCTTGGCCTCCTCGGCCAGGTCGTCCAGCAGCGCGGTGCGCTCGGCGGGCGGCAGGCGGTCCAGGCTGGGGAGCACCGAGAGGTTGGTGCGCAGGCTGGTGAGCGGCGTGCGCAGCTCGTGCCCGGCGTCCTGGACCAGCCGGCGCTGGTTCTCCTTGGCGGTGGCGAGCCGGCCGAGCATCCGGTCGAAGGCCCGGCCGAGCCGGCCGACCTCGTCGCTCCCGGCGGCCGGCACCGGGACGTCCAGCCGGCCGCTGTCGGCGACCAGTTCGGCGACGTCGGTCAGCCGCACCAGGCGTCCGGTGATCCGGCGGGCGAGCAGCCAGCCGGCCGCACCCGCGAGCAGGGCGACGGCGGCCACCACGGCCGCCATCTGACCCCGCAGGGCGTACAGCAGGTCCTCGACGTCGCCGGTCTCCTGCACGACCTGGACGGCACCCCGGCCGCCGCCGAGCGAGACGACGCCGACCCGGTAGGTCGCGTCGCCGACGTGCCGCACGCCGATCACCGTCCGGGCGGGGGCGGTGGCCCGGGCGAGGTCGCCGTCGTCCGGCGCGCCCGGGAGGACGACGTGGGAGCTGCCCGGGAGGACGGCGCCGTTGGCGTCGAGCGCCTGCGCGGTGACCCGGATCGGGCGCAGTAGCTGCTCGCTCAGACCGGTCGGCCCGTTGAAGTCGCCGGGGTACAGCGTCTGCCGCGTGACCTGGTTGCCCACCGACTGGAGCGCGGTGGTGAAGTCGGCCTTCTCGTCGTCGCGGATCAGCGCGGCGGCGGCGTGGTAGCCGAGGGCGCCGATCAGCACCGCCACCAGGACGGCCAGCGCGGCGAACGCCAGCGACATGGTGGTGCGCAGGCCCGGGCGCGGCCGGAGCCGGCGCGGGTCGAAGCGGCGCGGGCGGGTCACGAGGCGCGCAGCGTGTAGCCGACGCCGCGGACGGTGTGGATCAGCGGTGCCAGGCCGGGGCGGTCGAGCTTGCGGCGCAGGTAGCCGATGAACACCGCGAGGTTCTTGGAGCCGGGGCCGAAGTCGTAGCCCCAGATCCGCTCGTAGACGGTGGCCTGGTCGAGCACCGAGCCGGCGTGCCGGGTGAGCAGCTCCAGCAGGTCGAACTCGGTCCTGGACAGCTCCAGCTCCTCGCCCGCGCGCCAGGCCCGCCGGGCGCCCGGTTCGACCCGCAGGTCGGCGACGGCCAGGACGTCCTCGACGGGCTGCTCCGGGGGGTTGCGGCGAAGCAGGGCGCGCAGGCGGGCGAACAGCTCGCCGACGTCGAAGGGCTTGACCAGGTAGTCGTCCGCGCCGGCGTCGAGCCCGGCGATCCGGTCCTGGACCTCTACCCGGGCGGTGAGCATCAGCACGGGCGTGCGGTCGCCCGCGGCGCGCAGCCGGCGGCAGACCTCCAGGCCGTCCGGGGCGGGCATCATCACGTCGAGGACCAGGACGTCCGGGCGCTGCTCGTCGAGGGCGGCCAGCGTCCGGGCGCCGTCCGCGGCGGTGCGCACGCGGTAGCCCTCCAGCTGCAGGGCGCGGGTGAGGGAGTCGCGGATGGCGCGGTCGTCCTCGGCGATCAGCACGGTGTGGGTCATGCGTGGGATTCTCCCTGGCGTGTGCACGGCGGTTCCAGGCGGGGGGCGGGGCCGGCCGGCGGGCTCACCCGTCGGCGTAGCGGTCGGCGAGGGCGCGGGCGGTGGCGGCGAGGCGGGCGCGGAGTTCGGGCGGGGCGAGGACCTCTATGTCGGTGCCGAGCGCGAGGAAGGCCGCGTGGGCGTGGTCGAGCGACTCGATCGGCAGCACGGCCCGCGTCCGGCCGTCCGGCTCGGGGGCTCCGGTGGCCTCGGCGGCGCGCGCGGCGGCGGTGCTCAGGCGGGCGGCGGCGCCGGGGGCGAGCAGGACGAGGGCCTCGCCGTGGTGCAGACGGGCGTGGAAGTCGGCCTCGTGGCGGCGCCAGTGGGACGCCAGGGAGAAGTCGTCGGGGATGGTGAACTCCTCGTCGGTCTCGGTGAGTTCGAGGATCTGGTCGACCCGGTAGGTGCGCGGCCCCGGCCCGGCGACGACGTACCAGCGGCCGGCCTTGAGGACGAGGCCGTACGGTTCCAGCCGGCGGTCGACGTCCGTCGGCGCCTTCCAGCGGCGGTAGCGCACCCGCAGCACCCGGCCGCGCCACACGGCGTCGGCGACCTGCGCCAGGAACGGCACCTCGTCGTCCTCCGCGTACCAGCCGGGCGCCTCCAGGTGGAAGCGGGCGCGCAGCCGGTCGGCGTCCGCGCGCAGCCCGGGCGGCAGCGCGGCGCGCAGCTTGAGCTGGGCGGCGGTGAGGGCGGGGCCGAGCCCGAGGGCGGCGGCCGGGCCGGGCAGCCCGGCGAGGAACAGCGCCTCGGCCTCGCCCGCGTTGAGCCCGGTGAGGCGGGTGCGGTAGCCGGCCAGCACCTCGTACCCGCCGCCGTGCCCGGCGTCCGCGTACAGCGGCACGCCGGCGGCCTGCAGCGCCTCGACGTCCCGGTAGACGGTGCGCACCGAGACCTCCAGCTCCTCGGCCAGCCGCTGGGCGGTCATCCGGCCGTTGGTCTGGAGGAGGAGCAGGATCGACAGCATGCGGGCGGACTTCACGGGGACCCCTCGGACTTCACTGACACACGATGTCAGGGAACCCGGCTTGGCGTCCAGGCATGGGACTTGAGAACAACACCGGACGAACCGACTTCGACTTCCTCGTGGGCGAATGGGACGTGGCCAACCGCCGCCGCGCCGACTTCCTCGACCCGCGCAGCCCGTGGGAGGAGTTCCCGGGCGTGACGCGGGGCTCGCGGCACTTCGGCGGCAACGCGAACGTCGACGAGATCGACTTCCCGACCGAGGGCTTCTCCGGGCTCACCCTGCGGCTGTACGACCCGGCGCGCGAGGAGTGGTCGCTGTACTGGTCCAGCACCCGCACGGGCACGCTGTTCCCGCCGGTCGCCGGGCGGTGGGCGGACAGGCGCGGCGAGTTCTTCGGGGACGACGAATACGACGGCACGCCGGTGCGGGCACGGTTCGTGTGGTCGGGCGTGACGGCGGACTCGGCGCGCTGGGAGCAGGCCTTTTCCACGGACGGCGGCGCGACCTGGGTGACGAACTGGACCATGGAGTTCACCCGGCGCGCGTAGGTCCGGCCGCCCTCGCGCCCCCACCCTTCGTGGGCGTACGGTGGCCACACGGTGGCGCGTCCGGCGCGCCCCGGACGTTCCCTGCACGGCACGTCCTGCCGGAGGCCGCTATGGCAGACCGGATGGCCTTCTTCACCACCCCGCGCGCGGAGCGGGCGCGGCGGGACGCGCACGAGCGGGTGGGGGACTGGCGCGAGGTGTACCGGCCCGGGGCGCTGCTCCCGGTGGTCGGCGGGCAGGCGGGCCGGTGCATGGACTGCGGCCTCCCGTTCTGCCACGACGCGTGCCCGCTCGGGAACATCGTGCCCGAGTGGAACCGGCTGGTGGCCGACGGCGACTGGCGGGCGGCGGCCTCCCGGCTGCTCGCCACCAACAACTTCCCCGAGTTCACCGGCCGGCTCTGCCCGGCGCCCTGCGAGAGCGCGTGCGTGCTCGCGATCGACGGCGCCGCCGTGACCATCAAGAACGTCGAGCTGGCGATCGCCGACCGCGCGTGGGAGAGCGGCTGGGACCGGCCCCGCCCGCCGGACGTACCGAGCGGGCGGCGGGTGGCCGTGGTCGGCTCGGGCCCGGCCGGGCTGGCGGCGGCCCAGCAGCTCACCCGCGCCGGGCACGCCACGACGGTGTACGAGCGGGCCGACCGCCCCGGCGGGCTCCTGCGCTACGGCATCCCGCCGTTCCGGCTGGAGAAGCACCGGCTCGACCGGCGGCTCGACCAGATGCGGGAAGAAGGCACCGGCTTCCGCTGCGGCGTGCGCGTCGGCCGGGACGTCGCGGCGGGGGAGCTGCGGGCCGGGTGCGACGCGCTGGTGGTCGCGGTGGGCGCCACGGCCTGCCGCGAACTTCCGCTGCCGGGCCGCGACCTGCCCGGCGTGCACCAGGCGATCGCCTACCTGACCTGGGCGAACCGGGTGGACGAGGGCGACCGCCCGGACTCGCCGCTGTCCGCCGAGGGCCGGCACGTCGTGATCGTCGGCGGCGGGGACACCGCCGCGGACTGCCTCGGCACGGCGCTGCGCCAGGGCGCCGCGTCCGTCACCCAGCTCGACATCAACCCGCGCCCGCCGGAGCGCCGGGCGGCGGGGCAGCCGTGGCCGGTGCACCCGAAGGTCTACCGGGAGACGACCTCGCACGAGGAGGCGGGCGCGGCGGCGGCCGGGCCACGGGTGTTCGCGGCGGTGGCCGTCGGCTTCGAGGCGGGCCCGGACGGGCGGCTCGCGGCCGTGCGCTTCGCCGAGGCGCAGCCGCCGGACCGCGGGCCGCGGCCGGGCACCGAGCGGAGCCTGCCGGCCGGGCTGGCACTGCTCGCGCTGGGCTTCGCAGGGCCCGAACCGGACCAGGAGCTGATCCCCCAACTCGGGCTCGCCACCGGCCCGGACGGTGCGCTGACCCGGGACGACGGCTTCGCGACGGGCACGGACGGCGTGTTCGTCGCGGGTGACGCGGGGCGCGGGCAGTCGCTGATCGTGTGGGCGGTCGCCGAGGGGCGGGCGGCGGCCGCGGCGGTGGACCGCTACCTGCGGGGCGTCACCGAGCTCCCGGCTCCGATCCGGGCTTCGGCGCGGGCGTTGACGCTGTGAGGGGGCAGTGGACCTGCCCCCTCACCCGGGCCGTCAGCTCAGGCCGAGGACCGACAGGGCGGTGGTCCAGTCGGTGACGATCGCCTGCTGGGCGGGGACGAGGTCCACCTGGTGGTTGCAGACGGCCCGGTAGAGCTTGTACTCGACGCTGTCCTTGTCCGTCGAGGTCGACCCGTTGCTGCCGGTGGCGTAGTGCGGCTGCGGCCACAGGTTGTTCGGGTCGGTCGGGTGGCCGCCGAGGGAGAGGGGGATGAAGTGGTCCTCCTCGTAGTCGGACGTGTTGGTGTCGCTGTAGCCGTACGCCGCGATCTGCTGGATCTTCAGCTTGGTGGTGTAGCTGGACGGCGGGCGGATGGACGTGCTGTAGCCCGGCACGCAGATGGTGTCGTCGATGGTGGCCTGGGTGACGTCCGGGTTGGTGGCGCCGGGGGTGCAGGCCGGGTCGGGCAGCGGGAGGTAGGCCTGCGAGCAGGTCTGGTCGAGCGGCGCTGCGGCGCGGTGCTGGGTGGGGGCGGCGGCGTGCGCGGTGCCGCCGGCGGCGAGCGCGCCGACGGTGAGGACGACGGCGGCCACGGCGGGGGCGAGGCGCTGGGAACGAAGCATGTGGGGAGCTTCCTGTGGCGGCCCGGCTTCCTTCGCCGGGCGGTGTGTCCATGCCACCACCATGGAATCTATGCGGGTAGACCGTGAATGGTGAACTGTTGACAAAGTGTCAGTCAACAGAGTCGTGGAAACTATTCGCTTGACGTGAACAGAACGGGCCTGCTGCGCGGTTGATCGCGCGGCAGGCCCGGTGGGGTGGCGGTGGCGGTCCGTCAGAACCGGTACCTGTGGACGAACACGTCGGGGAGCTTGTTGGAGTCGTCCGGCACGAGGGTGCCGTCCTCCGACGTGAACAGCACCGTGGTGCCGAACGCGTCGACGAACGGGGCGCTCGACCCGCCGGTGCTCTGCGAGCCGTCGGTGGCCACGCTGACCCGCTCGGTGCGGTTGCTCCACAGGTCGAACCGGAAGACGTCGGAGGCGTTGTTGGTGTCCCCGGGCACGAGGTCGTCGGCCGTCGAGCTGAAGTAGACCCAGCGGTCGTCCGCCGTCATCCGGCCCTCCCACGCGTCGGAGCGGACCGTGGTGCCCGGGAGGGCGACGGTGACGGAGCGCTCGGTGCCCTGCTCCAGGTCGCGGACGAACACCTCGAAGTGACGGTCCCACGGGCCGGTGCCGTGGAAGACGGGGGCGGAGAAGACCGCGAACCGGCCGTCGGGGCTGAGGCTCGGGTTCTCCACGCCGCGCGAGCCGCCCTTGCCGTCCGGGCTGGCGAGGCGGGTCTCCTCGTCGTCGAGGTCGCGGACGTAGAACGGGTAGCTGCGGGGCTTGAGGATCCTGGGGCTGCTGGTGCCGGTGCCAGTGCCGGTGCTGGTGCCGGTGCCGCTGCCGGTGCTGGTGCTGCTGCTGCCGGGCGCGAGGTCGTCGGCGGTGGTCAGGTCGCCGAAGGCGTCCTCGGGGAAGGCGCCGGGCTTGTCCTGGGCGATGAGGTTGGTCGCCTTGGAGATGAAGCCGACGGTGCGGCCGTCCGCGCTGATCACCGGCGAGGCGGAGGAGCCGTTGGCCGCGGTGCCGTCCGCGCCGATGCTGACCAGGCGGGTCTTCCCGGTCCGACGGTCCGTGACGTAGATGGTGCCGCCGTGCGGGGTGATGCCGGCGGGGGCGAGGTCGGTGCGGTCGGACTGGAAGGCGACGTAACGGCCGTCCCAGCTGATCGACGGGGTGCCGGCGGAGTGGCCGGTCTGGGGCTTCGCCGGATCGGTGGCGGCGACCGGCTCGGTCCTCCCGGTCAGGCGGTCGTGGACGTAGACGTCCGGGGTGGCGCGGCCGGCGCCGGAGCCGAGGTTCGTCGCGGAGGACGTGAACGCCACGAAGCGGCCGTTGCCGCTGATGGTGGCCTCGTAGGAGTCGAGGTCGGCGTCGGCCCCGGCGGTGCCGACGTCCTCCCGTTCGACCTTGCCCGTCCACAGGTCGCGGACGAAGACCTTGGTCCGGCCGTTGCCGCTGCCGGGCAGGAGGTTGGAGGCGCTGGAGGTGAAGACGGCGAAGCGGCCGTCCGCGCTCAGGCCCTGCGCGTTCGAGGCTCCGTCGGGCTGCGAGCCCGGGGTGCCGACCGTCACCCGCTCGGTGACGCCGGTGGGCGCGTCGGCGTGCGCGGGCGCGGCCGCCGCGCAGGCCAGCGCCGCCGCGGCCAGTGTGCAGGCGGCGCGCAGGACGTGGCGCGTCGGGCGTGCTCGGTTCATCGTGGTCCCTCCCCTGGGATCGGCGGGCCGCGCTCGACTCCCCGGCGGCCGGCCCGGAGTGAGCCAAGCGCCTGATGGGGAAGGGGTCAACGGTTGTGCGGCCGGGGCGGCGTATTCACGTCAATCGTTCTCGCACTGCCTGCCGAGTACGGCCTGCCGAGGCTGCCTGCCGAGTGCCGGCGACCGGACGCGGCGTCTCCGCCCCGGCGCGGCCCGGTGGCGTCACCGCGCCGCCTCTTCGGCCTGCGCGGCCGCGCGGACGGCCCGGACGTGCGGGTCGGTGCGGCGGTCGTAGCGCCACAGAGTGGGCAGGGCGGCGGAGAGGGCGGCGACGCTGGTCAGGCAGAGGAGCCCGCCGGTGCGCAGTGCCGCGCGGATGCCCTGCCGGGCGGCGAGTCCACCGGCGCGCAGGTCGCCGAGGGCCGGTCCCGCGGAGCCGATGAGCATCTCCAGCCCGGCCGTGCGGCCCCGGAGTTCGTCCGGAATGGACTGGTTCCAGATGGCGCTGCGGAAGGTGTCGCCGGTCCAGTTCGCGGCGCCCGCGACGACGAGGCACGCGAGGACGGCCCACAGGTGCGGCACGGCTGCGGCGCCGGCCATCGCGAGGCCCACCGCCGCGGCGGAGAGGAGCACGAAGCGGCCGTGCCGGTGCACGCGGTCCGTCCAGCCGCTGGTGGTGGCGGCGACCAGGCTGCCCGCCGCCGAGGCGGCGTAGAGCAGGCCGAGGGCCCATACGGCGTCCAACTCCCGTGCGAGGAAGGGGAAGAGTGCGGTGGGAAGGGCGAAGACGGTGGCCGCGAGGTCGGCCAGGTAGGTGCCCAGCAGATCCGGCCTGCGGGCCGCGTACCGGGCGCCCTCGGTGAACTCGCGCCACTGCGGGGCCTCGGCGTCCCGCTCGGACGGCACCGGGCGGACGGCGGCGAGCAGCGCGATCGAGACCAGGAAGGTGGCGACGTCGACCAGGTACGCCACCGGGACGCCCGCCGTCGCGATCACGAGGCCGGCGGCGGCCGGGCCGGCCAGTCCGGCGACGCTCCAGCGCAGTGACAGCAGCGCGCCGGCCGCGACCAGCTGATCGTGCGGGACGAGGCGCGGGATCATCGCCTCCAGCGAGGGCTGCTGGAGCCCCTGGAGCGCCGCCGCGAGCCCGGCCGCCGCGTACAGCGGCCACAGCGCGGGCGTGCCGAGCAGCGCGTTGGCGAGGAGGAGCGCGCTGAGGACGGCGAGCGCGATCTCGGTGACGAGGGCGACGGTGCGGCGGTCGGCGCGGTCCGCGAGCACGCCGCCGTACAGGCCGAACAGGATCGTCGGCACGAGTTCGACCGCGCCGACCGCGCCGACGGCGAGCGGCGAGCCGGTGAGGTCGGCGATCTGGAGCGGGATCGCCGTCATGGTGAAGACCGAGCCGAGCAGGGTGACCGTGCCGGAGGTCCAGGTCAGGCGGAAGTCCCGGGAGGAGCGCCAGGGCGCCGTGTCGAGCCAGGGCGGGGTGGGCATGGGTGTGGTCCTCGATGCTGTCCTTATCGCTGATAAATTCCGGCGCCGACCTTATCGGCGATAAAGTTGATGGGCAAGCGAATAAGGCGGGCGAACGACGCGGAACGGGTTCGGAGGGCGGTCGGCATGGCGCTGCAACGTGACGAGGTGGTGCGCACCGCGCTGCGACTGCTCGACGAGGTCGGCATCGACGGGCTCACCACCCGCCGCCTGGCGCGCGAACTCGGCGTCCAGTCACCGGCGTTGTACTGGCACTTCAAGAACAAGCGGGAACTGCTCGACCTCATGGCCGAGGCCATGCTCGCCGAGGCCCTGCCGCCCGACCGCACCCCCGACCCGCAGCACTGGCCGGACTGGATCGCCGCCGACGCCCGCGCGAAGCGCCGTGCGCTGCTCGCCTATCGCGACGGTGCGCGCGTGCACGCCGGCACCCTGCCCAGCGAGGATGAACTCCCGGCAGTCGAGGCCCAGGTGAGTGCCCTCTGCCGGGCCGGGCTGCGGCCGCGCACGGCCCTGCGGCTGCTGCTCGCCGTCGACCGGTACATCATGGGCTGGGTCACCGAGGAGCAGGCCTGGCGGCAGGACGCCGAGGACCGCGACACGCCGCTCTACGACGACGACGCCCTTCGCGACCTGCCGCTGCTGCGCGAGGCCGCCGACGTGCTGCGGATGGCCGACCACGACGCCGACTTCGAGTACGGGCTGCGGGTCATGATCGAGGGGTTCCGTGCGGAGATCGCACGGGAGGCCGGGGAGTCCGGCGAGGTCGGGGAGGTCGGGGAGGTCGGGGAGTCCGGCGACGTCGGGGAGTCCGGGGAGTCCGCTTGAGGAGAGGGGGCGGATTCCGGGTGCCGGGAGATCCACTAGCGTGAGCGCCATGCGAACCCTCGATGCCCGCAGCACCGCGCTCGTCCTCGTCGATCTGATGGACCGGATCGTCGCCAACCCGCTCGCCCCGCGCCCCGGCACGGAGGTCCTCGCGGCCTCGCTGGAAGTGGCCGGGGTCTTCCGCGAGGCCGGTGCCCCCGTCGTCGCCGTGCGCGTCGAGCGGCCGAACGTCGCCGAGCAGCCGCCGGGCAGCGACCTGGTCGCGGAGGTCGCGGCGGTGGCCGACGAGGTCGTGGTCAAGCGCACGATCGGCGCTTTCCACGCGACCGGGCTGGACGAGTTGCTGCGGGCGCGGGGTGTCAGGACCGTCGTGCTGGCCGGCATCGCGACCAACCTCGGCGTCGAGTCGACGGCCCGCGCGGCCGTCGACCTCGGCTACGAGGTCGTGTTCGTCGAGGACGCGATGACCGCGCTCACGGAGGAGGAGCACCGCGCGCCGGTGGCGCACTCCTTCCCGCGGCTCGGGGCGGTCGCCGGGAAGGCCGAGCTGACGTTCGGCTGATGATCCCTCAGGCGCGCTTGAGGGCTTCGCGGAGCCGGCCGTCGCAGTCCGTGAGCAGACGGGCGGCGGTCGGCGCGTCGACGTCCGCGAGCAGGACGAGGACCGCGTCCTTGGCCCGGCCGTCGGTCGCCGCCAGGGCGCGGCGCACGTCCGCGTCGGCGGCGCCGGTGGCCTCGGTGACGATCCGGCGGGCGCGGTCACGCAGCTTGGCGTTGGTGGCGCGGACGTCGACCATCAGATTTCCGTACGTACGGCCCAGGTGGACCATGACGGCCGTCGAGATGAGGTTGAGCACGAGCTTCTGCGCCGTGCCCGCCTTGAGCCTGGTCGAGCCGGCCAGGACCTCCGGGCCGGTGACCACCTCGATCGGCAGCTCGGCGGCCGCGACGAGCGCCGAGCCGCGGTTGCCCGCCAGCCCGGCGGTGAGCGCACCGGCGGCGCGGGCGCACCGGACGGCGGCCACCGCGTAGGGCGTCCGGCCGGAGGCGGAGACGCCGATCACGATGTCGTCCGGGGTGAGTGCCAGGGCGGCCAGGTCCGCCGCGGCGAGGTCGGCGCGGTCCTCGGCGCCCTCGGCCGCCGCCGTGACGGCCGCCGGACCGCCGGCGATCAGCCCGACGACCCGGCCGGGGTCGGTGCCGAAGGTCGGCGGACACTCGGCGGCGTCCAGCACCCCCAGCCGCCCGGCCGTCCCGGCGCCCGCGTAGATCAGGCGCCCGCCCCGCCGCATCCGCTCGGCGGCCCCGTCCACGACGGCGGCGATGCGCTCCAGCTGCCCGGCGACGGCCGCGGGGACGGTCCGGTCCTCGGCGTTCATGAGGTGCAGGAGGTCGAGAGTCGGGAGCCCGTCGATCTCCGCCCAGTCGGGGCGGACGGTCTCGGTGGTCGTCTCGGTGGTCGCTTCGGCCATTGCTTCGGCGGTCGTTCCGGCGGTCGTTCCGGCGGTCGTTTCGGTGATCGTTTCGGCGATCGGGAGTGCGGGCTGGTTCATGCCGCTCAGCCTCCCCGGGGGTGACGGCCGCCAACCCGGGCAGACGCCGATGGCCGAGCGGCCGGTGTACGGGTGTGCGATGGCGGCGCCCACACCGAGGTGGGGCGCCGCCATCGGGACGCCGGGGCGGCTCAGCCCGCCGGAGCGTTCCGGCTGGGCCCGGGGGTGACTGCGGAGCCTCGCCGTTGCGGTGATCGACGGCTCCGGTCCGGGGCAGTCGCCTGGCGTCCGGTCACCGCGGGGCGCTCTGCAGGGCGCCGTGGAGGAAGAGGTCGACGAGCTCGGCGGTGGTGAGCGGGTCGGGGGCGCCGGGGCGGCCGGAGGACATGATCATCAGCTGGAAGGCGTCGGCGAGGCGTTCCGGGCTGAGCCGCAGCGCGTCGTGGTCCGGCTCGAACAGGGCGGCGAGGGCGGCGCGCGGCCGGGCCAGTCCGGCTTCGCGGTCGGGCAGCTTGCCGTCCGGGCCGGGCCCGGGCCGCTCCAGCCGGCCACCCGCCATGAGGGCTCCGGCCACGGCTCCGATGCGGGTCAGGTGTCCGCGCACGACGTCGGCGGCCTCGGCCAGCCGGTCGGCGAGGGGCTGGTCCAGGGGGATCGCGGCGAGGTGGGTGATCGTGTCGTCGGGGTTGAGGACCTCGGCCATGCACGCGGCGAGGAGGGCGTCCTTGTCGTCGAAGACGCGGAAGATCGTGCCCTCGCCGATGCCGGCGGCCCGGGCGATCTTGGCCGTCGTCACGGACGCGCCGTACTCGACGACGAGGGGGAGCGCGGCGGCGACGATCATCGCGCGCCGCTGCTCCGGGTCCATCGCGGGTGCCCGGCGTCGGGCGGGCTGGGTGCCAGGTGTCTCGGTCATGACTCCATGATGTGGAGTGAGCACTCACTCCGTCAATGGGTTATCGGCCGTCAGTTTTGGAACTCGCCGTCAGTGGACAGGAATTCGGCGATGCGGGCGATCGTCCGGTGGTTGTCGTCGAACAGGTGCGCCTGCATGCCCAGGGTCAGGGCGGTTTCGACGTTCGGCGCGTGGTCGTCGACGAAGAGGCAGTCGGCGGCGCGGACGCCGAGGATCGTGCAAGCCTTCTCGAAGGCCTGCGGGTCGGGCTTCTCCACACCGATCTCGTGTGAGTAGACGATGTGCCCGGCGTCCTCGACGAGCTCGTCGAAGCCGTAGCGGCTCACCTCGCGCTCGCGGGCGCCGACGAAGCTGTTGCTCAGGATCCCGAGCCGGGTCCGGTGCCGCAGGCCGCGTACGTGGGCGATGAGTTCGACGTTCGGCGTCCCGAGGTACTCCGCCCAGAAGTCGGCCATGAACGCCGTCGCCCGGGGCGGGTCGAGGCGCAGTCGGGCGGCCACCTGTCGGCGCACCTCCGCCTCGTCGACGGCGCCGATCGAGCCGGCGTGCCAGACGTCCTCCAGACGCTGGTCGACGGTGCCCGGCGACAAGCCCAACTCCCGTTCCCAGTAAGGAATCCAGCCGGTTCGCGGCGTGTGCTCCAGCACGCCGCCGATGTCGAGGATGATGCAGCGTTCGTCCATGACCCACTGTCGGCGGGCGGGGACCGGCCGGGTCAAGCGGTTCGCGCGCTCTGTGACAGGGGCGTGACAGGGGCGGCCGGCGGGGTCGCGGGCCGGGTGCTGCTACCGGGCGGGTGAGGCGACCGGGATGCCTTCGGGGCGTCCGGCGAGGAGTGCGGCGAGGTGGTCGGCGCAGCGGAGGGCGGCCTCGGCCATGGCCGTTCGGGTCATGCCCGCGACGTGCGGGGTGAGCAGGGCGTTGGGCAGGCCGAACAGGGGCGAGGCGAAGGCGGCGTGCTCGTGGGCGAAGGTGTCCACGGCGGCGGCCGCGAGGGGGTGGGCGGGGTCGCGCAGGGCGTTGGCGAGCGCCCCTTCGTCGACGATGCCGCCGCGCGCGGTGTTGAGGAGCACCGATCCCGGTCGGAGCAGGGCGAGTTCGCGTCGGCCGATCAATTGGCGCGTCTGCGGGGTGAGTGGGAGGTGCAGGGACACGACGTCGCTGGTGGCGAGGAGGGTGTCGAGAGACGGGACGTGCCGTATCGGTGGCGCGGTCGGACGGCGCGCGTGTGCCTGGACGGTCATGCCGAGGGCGGACGCGCGTGTCGCGAGTGCCGTGCCGATCAGGCCCGGTCCCACGATGCCGAGGGTGAGTTCGGAGAGTTCGCGCGGCGGGGTCGCGGGTGCGCCCCAGGCTCCTCGGTGCGACCTCTCGTTGTGGGCGGACAGGTCCCTTGTGAGAGTGAGCAGTTGGGCGAGGGCGAACTCGGCGACGGCGTTCGCGTTGGAGCCCGGGGCGTGGGTGACGGTGATGCCGCACCGGGCCGCGGCGGCCAGGTCCACGTGGTCGGTGCCGGCTCCGGCGCGGCCGATCACCCGCAGCGGGCGGTGTCGTTCGGGGGCCGTCGCCGCGGCGAGGAAGGCGGCGCGCAGGGGCACGCCCGCGCGGGACTTGAGCGCGTCGAAGCCCGGTCCGCGGCTGAACTCGGCCATCAGGGACGCCTCGTCGAAGGGGTCGAGGTCGGTGAACTCGACGAGCTCCGACCAGGCGGACCGGGCACCCGCCCGGTCCTCGACGCGCCGGAGGTTGAGCGTGACGGCCAGGCGGTGGCCGGTCAGGCGCTCCAGTTCGCGGTCGAGGAGCGGACCGGGGGCGGCGTCGAGCAGGAGGACTCGCGGGTGATCCATGGTGAAGGTGCGTGCCGTTCGGTCGGGTTGTCCGTCGGGACGGTCATCGGGCCGTCCGTCGGGACGGTCATCGGGCCCTCCGCCGGGCCGTCCGTCGGGACGGTCGGCCGGCGGCGCGTCAGGCCATCCAGAAGAAGACGGCCGTCATCCGGCGGTCCGCCAGCTCGGTGCCGTAGTAGGTGGTGGCGCTGTGGATGAGGTTGGCGTGGTAGAGGAGCAGCTGGTTGTAGCGGTTCGGGACGCGGACGTCCTCGGTGAAGTGGTCGGCGGGCACGTGGCGGGTGCCGAGCGCCTCCACGAGGTTGTTGTGCGGCGCGTTGACGAGGTTGCCGCCGAGCCGGCCGCCGGGGAACTGCTGGCGGTAGAAGCTGGTGCCGGCGTCCTTGGGGGCGCCGGGGCTCAGGTAGAGCACGGCGGCGTAGCGGCAGAGCGCCCGGGAGTCGGTGTGCGGACGGGACTCCGACTCGCCGGCGCCGACGACCTGGACGCAGTTGTGGTTGAGCGTGCCGCCGCCCGGTGTGCTCTGGACCCAGAGCCGGGAGGCGCCGGTGGCCTTGCGGACCTGGGCCTCGACGCGGGCGAGCTCGCCGGGCTCCAGGCCGGGCATGGTGCGCAGGCCGGGCCAGGTCTCCGGGCGGTGCGGGTAGCCCTCGGTCCAGTCGCCGCGGGCCAGGACGCGCTCGCGGACGGCGTCCGGATCGGGCAGGACGTTGTCCAGGACCCAGTAGTCCCGGCCGCGGGTGGGCTTGCGGTAGGGGAGGACCGGCAGGGCCGTCGGCCTGATGGGCTGTGGGGGCATGGGCATGGGCCGACGATAGGGGCGGCGGGCGTCAACTTTCTGCCGTGAACAGGTCAACCTTTCGTCAAGTGGTGATCGGGGTGCGGGCGTTCGGTTCGGTGCCGGGTGTGCAGTCGTTCGTGGTCGGGCGGCGGTCCGGCGGGTGGTCGTGCCCCGCCCGGTTCGTGGTCATTCCTCGGCTGCCTTGGTCACCTCGGTTTCCTTGGCTTCGTCGGCCGCCCCGGCTTCGTCGGCCCGGACGGCGAAGTCGCCGAGCGCGCCCTCCAGGCGGTCGAAGGCGCGGGCGGCGGACGGGCGGACGGCCGCCGCGACGGCCTCGTGGTCCTCCCCGGCCAGGGTGCGGCGGAACACCTCGGTGGAGACGGCCCGGGGGACGGCCGCCAGCAGGCCGGCGGCGACCCGGCTCTCGAAGTCGCCGGCCGGCACGTGGGCGGCCTCGGCCAGGGCGGTGGCGAGCGCCGTCTCGCCCTGCTCGTGCAGCTCGCGCAGCCGGGCGGTCAGCGCGGGGCTCTCGGTGATGGTGCGGGCGAACGCCTCGCCGGAGAAGCCGAGCGCGGCGTCGCGCCGGTCGATCTCGGCCAGGCAGGCGCGGCGCAGCGCGGCGAGGGCGGACTCGCCGGGGGCGCGGTCGGCGACCGCTCGGGCGTACCTGGCGACCATCTCCTCGTGCAGGTCGAGGAAGAGGTCCTCCTTGCGCGGGAAGTGGTTGGTGACGGTCATCTTGGCGACGCCGGCGGCCGTCGCGACCTCGGCGATGGTGGTCCGCTCGAAGCCCCGGTCGATGAAGAGCCTGGTCGCGGCGTGCGAGATCGCCTCGCGGGTGCGGCGCTTGTTGAGCTCGCGCAGGTTCGGGGTGCTGTCGGTCATGGCGCGAGCCTAGCGTAGTTCGCTGGGTCGAGCACAGAAATTATGCTTGACCCAATCACTGGGTTCGACCTAAGTTCTTCCTCGGCGGCCGGACAGGCCGTCGGAGGAGTCCTCGGCCGCACGGGCGTGGACACGACGTCGAACCTCGGGGAGGGGCCATGACCGCGAAGGTCACCACGGTGAAGAGGGAACCGGCGGAGGGGACGGCCGGGCGGACGCCGGTCCGCGCCGGGCGGGAGCCGCTGCCGCCGGGCCTGATGAAGATGGGTGCGGTGCTGGCGCTCGGTCCGGTGCTCGCACTGCTGGACACCACGATCGTCAACGTGGGCATCGACTCCGTCGCCCGCGACCTGCACGGCTCGATGGCGGCGGTCCAGTGGGTGTCCACCGGGTACCTGCTGGCGATAGCCCTGGTCATGCCGCTGTCCGGCTGGGCCGCCGGGCGGTTCGGCGCCCGGCGCGCGTGGCTCGCGTCGGTGGTGCTGTTCGTCCTCGGCTCCGCGCTGTGCGGGCTGTCGTGGTCGACGGGCAGCCTGATCGCCTTCCGGATCATCCAGGGGATCGGCGGGGGGATGATCCAGCCCCTCGGGCAGACGCTCATGGTGCAGGCGGCCGGTCCGTCCAGGATCGGGCGGGTGATGGGCACGCTGCTGCTCCCGATCAGTCTCGCGCCGGTCCTCGGCCCGATCCTCGGCGGTGTGCTGCTGGATCACCTGAGCTGGCGCTGGATGTTCCTGCTGAACGTCCCGGTCGGGCTGGTCACCGTGCTGCTGGCGCTCCGCTGGCTCCCGTCGGAGGGCGGTCCCGCGCAGGCCCGTCCCCGGCTGGACGGCCTCGGCCTGGCACTGCTCTCCCCGGGCCTGACGGGCCTGGTCTACGGGCTGTCGGTGATTGCTGACGGCGGCTGGGCCGGCCCGGCGGCGGCCGCGGCGGGGGCCCTGCTCCTCCTCGCGTACGGGTGGCACGCGCTGCGCCCGTCCGCCGGCGGGGGTCGGGCGCCGCTGATCGACCTGCGGCTCTTCGCGCGGCGCGGCTTCGCGGTCGCGACGGCGAACTCCTTCCTCCAGGGCGCGGCGCTCTACAGCTCGATGTTCCTGGTGCCGCTCTACTACCAGCAGGTGGAGCACGCCGGCGCGGTGGAGGCCGGGCTGCTCCTGGCGCCGCAGGCCCTCGGCACGGCGGTCACCTCGCTACTTGCGGGGCGGATCGCGGACCGGCTCGCACCGCGTCCGCTGATCCTGCTCGGCATCGCCTGCTCGCTGCTCGGCACACTCGCCTTCACCCGGCTCGGTGCGGGCGGCGGTCCGGCGGACCGGCTGCTGGCGGCCTCCCTGACGCTGCGTGGCGTCGGCATGGGAATCATCCTCATACCGGGGATGGCGGCGGTCTACTCCAGCGTGGAGAAGGCCCAGGTGCCGGCCGCCGCGAGCGCGGTCAACGTGCTCAACCGGCTCGGCGGCGCCCTCGGCACCGCGGTGCTGACGCTGGTCCTGCAGCAGGCCCGGAGCGGGCACCCGGGCCACCCGGCCGCGGCCTTCGGCGACACCTTCTGGTGGGTGCTGGCCCTCTCCGCCCTCTCGATAGCCCCCGCCCTGCTCTACCCGGGCACCCGCAAGCAGGTCTGACGGCGCGACAGGGGAGCCGTCTCATCCGGGAACCGCGCGGCGGTCCCGTTCGCTCACCTCAATGATCAACTTCCAAGGAGTACTCATGTTCACCAAGCACCCCGGCGGACTCCGCCTGCTCACCGTTCACGCGCACCCCGACGACGAGTCCAGCAAGGGCGCGGCCACGCTCGCCCGGTACGCGGCCGAGGGCGTCGACGTCCTGGTGGCCACCTGCACCGGCGGCGAGCGCGGCTCCGTCCTCAACCCGGCGCTGGACCGCCCGGAGGTGCGGGCCGACCTCCCGCGGATCCGACGCCAGGAGATGGCCGCCGCCCGCGAGATCCTGGGCGTGCGCCAGCAGTTCCTCGGCTTCACCGACTCCGGGATGCCCGGGCCCGGGGAGGACCTGCCCGAGGACTGCTTCGCGGCCCAGGAGTTGGAGGTGGCCGCGGCCCCGCTGGTCGCCCTGATCCGGGAGTTCCGTCCGCACGTCGTCATCACGTACGACGAGACCGGCGGGTACCCGCACCCGGACCACGTGATGACGCACCGGGTCTCGGTCGAGGCCTTCGAGGCCGCCGCCGATCCGGACCGCTATCCGGCGGCGGGGGAGCCGTGGCAGGCGGCGAAGCTCTACTACCACCTGGCGCTCTCCCGGGCCTGGTTCCGGACCATGCACGACGCGATGACGGAACGGGGCGTCCCCTCGGCCATGGGCGAGTTGCTCGCCGGCTGGCCGGACACCCCGCCCGCCCTCGCGACCACCACGCGGATAGCGTGCGCCGAGCAGTTCGTGGTCAGGGACGCCGCGATGCTCGCGCACGCCACCCAGGTCGAGCCCGGGGTGGCCTTCATGGCCCACCCCCGGGACATCGAGCGCGAGGTCTGGCCGACGGAGGACTACCACCTCGCCCGGTCCTGCGTGCCGGCCGTGGCCGAACTGCCCGAGGCCGACCTGTTCGAGGGACTGCGATCGTGAGAGGAGGCGGCGGATGCGCCGTTCAGCATTGACCGTCCGCGAGGACGTAGTAGCCGGGTCCGGTCTGCCGCAGGGTGTGCGTGACGAAGGTGTTCCAGAGGCCCATGTCCTGCCCCGAGCCGAGCGCGTAGGTGAGGCCGCCGCTCTGGGTGGCCCGGCCGGCCTGCACCTGGGCGTAGTTGCTGTCGGTGAAGCACTGCAGTGCGCTGCCGCTGGTACTCGCCGTCACCGCCGCCGACCTGGCGCCCAGGGTCCCCGAGGCGTCCACCGCCGCCACGGTGTAGGTGTACGAGGTGCCGGGGGCCAGCCCGGTGTCGGTGAAGGAGGTGCCGGTCGCGGTGCCGGCCGGCGAGCCGTCGCGGAGCACCTGGTAGGACACCGCGCCGCTGACGGCCTGCCAGGAGAGGCCGATCGAGTCCGGCCCGGCCGCGGACGCGGTCAACCCGGTCGGGGCCGGCAGACCGGGGGTGGTGGGCCCGCCACCACCGGACAGGCCCCAGAACTGCGCGGTGTAGTAGGAGGAGCAGATGGTGCCGAGGAAGTAACTGCCGGTCGCGCCGCACTGATCGGCGCCGGAGCCCGGGTCGACGGCGAGGCCGTGGCCCATCCCGGCGACGGAGTACACCGCCACGGCGGGCCGGCCGCCCGGGTCGGCGTACAGGTCCTCGGTGGTGCCGCCCGGCAGGGCGCGGCTCGACGTCGGGCGCTGGGGGAGGCCCCAGACGTCGGTCCACTGGTCGCGCAGTTCGGTGGCGTTCACCGGCCGGACGACGGTGTCCGAGGTGCCCTGCCAGACCGCGACCCGCGGCCACGGCCCGGCGTACCCCGGGTCCGCGGACCGGACCTTGTCGCCCCACTGGGCGGGGGTGAGGCCCTGGTCGCTGTTCTGGCAGGCGGAGGCGGCGCCCTGGGTGGTGGCGCAGTGCGCGGGCAGGCCGGAGTCGATCGCACCGCCGGCGAACACGTCCGGGTAGTCGGCCAGCAGGTCGGCCGCCAGGCCGCCGCCGGCCGAGAGCCCGGTGACGTACACCCGGTGGCCGTCCGAGCCGTACAGCGCCTCGGCCTTGGCGACCATCTGGGCCACCGAACCGGCCTCTCCGGTGCCCCGGGCGTCCTTGGTCGCGTCGAACCAGCTGAAGCACGACAGGCTGTTGTTGGCGCCGTTCGTCTGGGGGAACACCACGGCGAAGCCGTACAGGTCGGCGAACTTGGTCCAGCCGGAGTGCTGGTAGTAGTCGGAGGCGGTCTGGAGGCAGCCGTGCAGCGCGACCACCAGCGGCGCGCCGGCGGGCAGTCCGGCGGGGGTGTAGGCGTACATCGCGAGGTTGCCGGGGTTGCTGCCGAAGCCGGTGACCTGCTGGAACGTGCCGGTCGGGGAATCGGCCGCGGAATCGGCGGGGGAGACGGTCCCGGCGGCTGCGGCGGCTGCGGCGGTGGGGGAGGCAGTAGCGGCCCCGGCGGCCAGTGTCCCGGTGAGCGTGCCGGCGGTCAGCACGGCGGCGGCGGAGGTACGGGCGAGCGCGGCGAGGACGGACATCGGAGGCTCCTGGGTGGGGGAGGAGTCGACGTGGATGCCGTGCAGCGTGTCGCCTCCCGTGCACCGTGGCCATGTGGCGCGCGACCGCCGTCCAGCGGCCCGGCATGGCGTGCACCACCACCCCGAAGCCGACCGTCTCGGCGCCGACTTCCCGGTGCCGGGCGACACTTGAGGGAAGGACGGGAACAAGGCAGGTTGATCCCATGACGAATCAAGAGGTTGCGACCGACGAGCCGAATCCGCTGGTCACCGGGGAACTGCGGACCCGCACCCACACGTGGACGGCCGGTCCGCCGCTGACCGCCTACGCGCACCTGACCGGCGAGGAGATCCTCCAGGAGATCATCGCCGGGCGGATCCAGCCCTCCATCTGCAGCACGCTGGGCTTCCACCTCACCGCGGCCAAGCCGGGGTTCGCGGTGTTCGAGGGCGAGCCCGGTGACCACCTGTACAACCCGATGAACACCGTCCACGGGGGCTTCCTCGCCACCCTGCTCGACTCGGCCCTCGGCTGCGCCGTCCTGAGCCGCCTGCCCGCCGGACTCGGTTACACGACCACCCAGTTGAACGTCCACATGGTGCGCCCGGTGTTCGCCGACACCGGCCTGCTGCGCTGCGAGGGCGAGGTGGTGCACCTCGGCCGGACGATCGCCACCGCCGAGGCCAGGGTGGTCGGTGCCGAGACCGGCAAGCTGTACGCACACGCCACCACCACGTGCGCGATCCTGGGCCCGCGCTCGACGGACTGAGCCGAAGGGCCGGGAAGGGCGCCGGGGCCGGGGACGGGCGCGGCGCCGGGAACGGGACCGGATCGAGGCGCTGGGCCGCCCGATCCGGTCCGTGGGCGGCCGACATGCCGCGGGCCCTCCGGCCGGCCGGGCGTGTCAGCCGCCGAGGCTGGTGTTGTTCTCGCCGTCGGTGCACACGATGCGGATGGTGAGGTCGGCGGGCCGGGGCTCGCCCTTCTGGCCCTCCGGCGGGCAGTCGTCCTTGCGGACGGCGACGATCCAGCCGGTGGCGTCGTCGTTCGGGCGGTTCTCCAGGACGTCGGTCGGCTGGCGGTCGAGTCTGCGGTTCTCGCCGGGAGTGATGCTGAACCCGCCGCCGTAGACGCTCTCGTCGGGCGGGCAGAGCAACTCGTGCGGCTTTCCGTCGGCGCCGCCCCGGAGGGTGGGGCCGGTCACCGACTGCGGGGCGAGGATGCTCGTCGTCGCCGCCGCACTGCCGCTCGTGGCGGCGAGGACGACGACTCCCGTCACGAGGGTCACGGCGATCCTGGTCTTCCTGGGCACGAGGCGCTCCTGGGGTCCGGGGGTGGGGTGCGCGGCCATTTCAGCACGATGGTGATGCCCCGCCAGGAACCACGCACGGTGACGGTGTGTCGACAGCCGATCATGGGGCGACTGGGGTGTCTGCTTACGAACGACTACCTAGCGTGGTCTACTGGCCGCGAATCGCTGTCATCCGTGCGGCTGCCGAGCAGCCCTGACCGACATGTCGCGAGGAACCCCATGCCACGTAGAACACCCCCCAGCACCCTGCCCGCCAGGTCAACCGGAGCTTCGCGCAGAAGGCTCCGGGCGGTGCTGGCGTCCAGTGCCGTCACCGTCGTCCTGTCGACCACCACGATCCTGACCTCGCCCGCACCGGTCGCCGCCGCGGTGACCGACCCCTTCGCCGGGACCGGCGCGCCGCGCATCACCGACGAGCAGGTGCGGGCCGAGGTCCGGGCCGACGAGGTGGCCGCCTTCGGGCGCCCGGCCGCCGAGGGGATGGCGCGGGACCGGATCGGCCTGCGGGCCGTCCAGACCGGCTATCCGCAGACCACCCGCACCAACCGCTTCAACATGCTCACCGCCACCCAGGCGCAGGACAACGCGAAGTACGACCCCGCGCAGTTCGGCCGGTTCAAGCAGTACATCCCCTCGCCCGAGTACGGGGACCACATCGCCCTGCTGCCCACCGGCAAGGTGCTGATCTTCTCCTTCGAGGCCGTCGAGGAGAACCCCCAGAAGGAGACCGCGCCCACCGACGTCATCGGCAAGCAGAACGCCGGGCGTGCCTACCTGTGGACGCCGCCCGCGAACGACACCGACCCGGGCACGTTCAAGGCCGTCCCGCCGCCGGACGTCAACATGCCGGACGGCCTGGACGAGCCGCGCCCCGCGCCGTTCTTCTGCGCCGGTCACTCCTACCTGCCCAACGGCATGGTCGGCGTCTTCGGCGGCAACCTCGGCGGCAACGGCGGCACCGGTGCCAAGCTCGCCCTGGTCTTCGACCCGTGGACCGAGACCTGGCACCAGGAACGGGACATGGCGGTCGGCCGCTGGTACCCGTCCGTGGTCACGGGGGCCGACGGCCGGCAGACCATCATGTCCGGCCAATCCGAACTCGGCTACGGCACCCCGACCCCCATCGTCGAACGCTTCCCGGCCAAGGGCGTCGACGTCTCCTACGGCAAGTCGAGCGTGCCCGAGAACCTCCCGCTGGACCAGTGGAAGGCGGACGCGCCCTACCGGATGGACTACCCGCACCTGTTCTCGCTCAGGGACGGGAAGATCTACGGCTTCGGCCGCAGCGCCGACCAGCAGTTCGTCTTCGACCCGGTGAACGAGACCCGCGGCGCCCTGCCCAACCGCCCCGACGGCTTCACCCGCCTGTACGGCTCGGCGGTCGCCCTGCCCAACGGCACCAGCGGCCCGGACTCGGTGCTCGTCCTCGGCGGCGACCACAAGGACCCGAACACCTTCAAGTTCTCGGGCGGCCAGTGGACCAAGGAGAAGCCGAGGAACCTCGGCCGCGCCCAGGACGACACGCTCATCTTCCCCAACGGCAACCTGTTCACCGTCAACGGGGCCGTCGGCATCCGCGACTACGGCCTCGGCGACTACAACCCGAACGTCCCCGACGACCGCTTCCGCCAGGTCGAACTCCGCGACGCCGACGGCAACTGGGCCCTCGGCCCCAAGCAGCGGCTGCCGCGCGGCTACCACTCCAACGCGGTGGTCCTGCCGGACGGCCGGATCATGGTCACCGGCGACGAGCTCCAGCAGATCGCCAACAACCCGGACATCAAGGCCGGCAACAACGGCACCATCGAGATCTACGAGCCGCCGTACCTGCACCAGCCCGGCGGCCGCCCGGACATCCGGACCGCCCCGACCGACCCCGTGGGCTACGGCACCACGTTCCGGATCAACACCAACTCGCCGACCCAGGCCGCCCGCGCCGTCCTGCTCGCGCCCATCACCTCCACGCACTCGGTGGACACCAGCCAGCGCCGCCTGGAGCTCAAGCTGGTGAGCCGCGCGGGCGGCCAACTCGTCTTCCAGAGCCCGGCCTCGGCCGCGGACGCCCCGCCCGGCTGGTACATGATCTTCCTCCTCAACGACGCCGGTGTGCCCAGCGTGGCCAAGTGGATCCAGCTGTCGCCGAACCCCTAGTCCCACCGGCAGCCCCACCGGCACCTCCGTCGGCAGCCCCATCGACACACGCCGACGCCGAGCCGACACCGCGCCCACGCCCACGCCGAGCCGACACCACGCCGACCACTCCCGCCACTCCGACGGAGCCGACGGAGCCGACGGAGCCGACGAACGGAGCCACCCCGTGCCAGACCTGAGTCTGCGTCAAGACACCGAGATCCAGGGCGACATCCTCGCCGGATTCAAGAAAGACCACATGACCCTGCTGCTCCTCCAGTTCAGCGACGCCTCGGCGGCGCGGAGCTGGCTGGAGAAGATCACCCCCAGGATCGCCACCACCCAGGAGGTCGCCCGGTTCAACGAGACCTTCAGCGAAGCCCGTCAGTCCTCCGGCGGCAGCGACCCGACGGCGCTCAAGGCCACCTGGCTGGGCCTCAGCTTCACCTACCAGGGCCTGCAGTTCGTCACCGGGCAGCCGGAGCTCCTGAAGGCGGAGGCCAGGACCGGCGACACGCTGGAGGCGTTCATCCAGGGCCCGGCCGACCCGTCGCGGTCGATCGCGCTCGGCGACACCGACGACAACGACCCGAAGCGCTGGCTGTTCGGCTGCGCCACCAAGCCGGTCGTCCACGCGGTGCTGACCATCGCCTCCGACACCCCGGCGGACCTCGACAGCGCCGTGAAGGAGCAGAAGCAGGCCGCCGGCCAGGCCGGCGCGGTCGTCGTCTACGAGCAGGAGGGCAAGCACCTCGCGGGCGACAAGAAGGGCAAGGAGCACTTCGGCTTCAAGGACGGTGTCAGCGAGCCGGAGGTCGAGGGCTTCGACGAGCCCGACCCCAACCGGTTCACCGGCGAGGGGGCCGAGACGGTCTTCTACTCGAAGAAGCACCCCGGCACCCGGATCATCCCGGCCGGCGAGTTCGTCATCGGGAAGAAGCTCGCCGCGACGCACGCCCCGGAGACAGCCGCCGCCAAGACCGTCCCCGCCTGGATGCACAACGGCTCCTTCCAGGTGGTGCGCCGCCTGGAGCAGGACGTCGCCGGCTGGTGGGCGCAGGTCGACGCCCAGCTGCGGCGGCTGAAGGACCTCAAGGCGGTGCCGGAGGACACGAAGCGGGACTGGTTCGCCGCCCGGCTGGTGGGCCGCTGGCGCAACGGGGCGCCGGTGTGCAAGTACCCCGACCAGCAGCCCGGCGACCCGGCCGCCGGAGCGGACAACGACTTCAAGTACCTCGGCGACCCGGAGGACCCGGACGGCCTGATCACCCCGCTCTTCTCCCACCTGCGCAAGACCAATCCCCGCGCCGGGCTCGTCGACGGCGTTCCGGTCGACGAGGCCTTCATCGACGCCCGCCGGATCATGAGGCGCGGCGCCCCCTACGGGAAGCCCTTCGACCCGACCAGCGACATCCCCGAGTTCGGCCCCGACGCCCAGCGCGGCCTGCTCTTCGTCTGCTACCAGTCCGACCTGGTGGGCCAGTTCGAGTTCATCCAGGCCAACTGGATCAACGACCCGGACTTCCCGCCCGGCCGCGAGGCCAAGCCCGGCCCGGACCCGCTGGTCAGCGGCCAGCTCGCCACCGTGAACGACGGCCGGGTCAGCTGGGAGGGCAGGTCCCCGGCGGGCGAACGGGCCACCACCGGGCTGGACTTCCGCCCGTTCGTCCAGACCCGCGGCGCGCTCTACTGCTTCACGCCCTCCATCACCACGCTGCGCCGGCTCGCCCAGGGCCGTCTCAACGGCGAGCTCGTCGACGACGGCAGGCAGCCGGTCGTGGCGCAGAACCTGCCGATGGACTGCGTCCTGCCGCTGCCCGACGTGGACGGTCGCTACTGGACGTTCCAGCAGGGCACGATCCGCCTGATCGGCGCCGGCGGCACCGAGGTCCGCCAGCTCACCACCGGCACGGTCGACGACCGCACCGGGGTCGTGGTCAGGAACGTCGGACCGTACTCGTCCTGGCCCGCGCTGAGGGGCGTCACCCGGATCGACACCATCCTGCCGGTGTTCGACCAGCAGCGCGTCGACGGCAAGTGCGACTACTGGGTCTTCCACACCGTGGGCGGCAACCAGGCCTACCGTTACATCTCGATCGACGCCTCCGAGCCGTACGCGAGCCGGGTGGTGGCCGAGGACCAGCCGGTGAGCCGGTGGAGCTCGTTCGGCGGGACGACTCCCGTCACGCACGTGGACGCCTTCCTGCCCGTCCCCGACATGCGGCCCGCCGGCGACGGCTCGCACTGGTACTGGGTGTTCCACAACACCCCGGTGGGCCAGCGCTACCGGCTGATCTCCATCGGCCGCTCCGGCCGGGCGTACCCGGACCGGCTCCAGCGGGACGACCGGCAGCTCGGCCTCTGGCGCTCGCTGGAGGGCGTCACGCGGGTGGACGCCTTCCTGGCCGTTCCCGGCCGGGACGACCCGAGCGGCGGTCAGCACTGGTACTGGGTGTTCCACCAGGACAAGTACCGGACGATCATGATCAACCACGGCGGCAACCACCAGGACGACCTGCTGCGCGAGGACCGCCCGACGGCGGTCTGGTGCCGCCGGCCGTAGCCGTTCCGGGACCCTTCGGGGAGATGGACGACATCGGGTCCCGGGCGCCCCCAAGCGGGCCGGGCCCGCCACGGGGTGGGGCGGAGATCGCGGGCGGGGGACCCCCACGGGCCCCCCCCCCGCCCCGCCCGGGGCCCCGCGGGCGCCCGGCCGCCGTTCGGGCCCCGCCCGCCCCCCCGGGCCCGGGACCCGATCGGTGTGCGGCGTCAGAGCGCGGCGAGGATCCCGCAGACGGCCAGGAGGCCGCAGATGCCGAAGTTGACGAGCTTGTGGGAGAGGAAGACGGCGGCGAACTCCCGGATGGTCGCGCTGGGCCAGTAGTAGGCGGCGGTGGGGGAGCCGAAGACGTGGCCGTTGACGCCGGTCCTGCGGGCGGTGAGGGCAGCCCGGAAGGCGTGGAAGTTGTTGGTGACGACGACGCAGCGGTAGTCGGGCTTGGCGCCCTCCATGATGGCCTTGCTGAAGAGCAGGTTCTCCTCGGTGGTGCGCGAGCGGTCCTCGCGGGCGACGTGCTCGGCGGGGAAGCCGCGTTCGAGCAGGTAGTCGGCCATCGCGTGGGACTCCGGGAGCTTCTCGTCCGGTCCCTGGCCGCCCGAGGTGATGAGCACCGGCGGGTTGCCCCGCGCGGCCTGCTCCTCGTAGACCTCGCGGCCCCGGTTCAGCCGGCTGGCCAGCAGCGGCGGCACCCGCTCGCCGCCGATCAGCCCGGAGCCCAGCACCACGACGAAGTCGACGTCCCGGCGCGGCCGGTGGCGGCCGTAGAGGAAGGCGTAGCCGACGAAGCACACGAACAGGAAGGAGACGTAGCCGACCACCAGCACGGACGTGACCGCGAGGATGCCGAGCCGGTGCGAGCCGGTGGCGACCGCGAGGACCAGCAGGCCGAGGACGCCGACGATGCCCAGGCCGGCCAGCAGCGACAGCAGGTTGGCGGGCCGCACGCCCTCCTTGCGGATCATGGTCACGCCGTTGGCGAGCAGGAACCAGACCAGGGCCACCGTGCCGAGCGCCGGCAGCAGCACGATGGCGAGCGCCGCCAACTCGGCCACCAGCGTGGGCGCGTGCCGCAGTTCGGCGAGCAGGGCGAGCGAGAGGAAGGAGACGGCGATCCCGAGCAGCACGGCATTGCTGAACCGGCGCCGGTCGCGGAGCACCCCTATCCCGAACAGCACGAAGAACAGGACGGCCGGAGCGTAGGCGAACATGCCTCGTATCGTAGGTGTCGAGCGCGCCCGCCCTGAACTCGCGCGCGAACCACGGCCGGTGGGTAGCGGTTATGGCGCCACGAGGGGGGCGGCCGGCGCCGCTACCTCGACTCCGGGGGGAGCAGGGTGGCGAGGCCGTCGAGGACGCGTGCGACGCAGAACTCGAAGCGGGCGTCCATGTCGGGTTCGGTGAGGTCGCCGGCGAGTTCGACCAGGGTGGGGAACTCGGCGGCGGGCAGGGAGCGGAAGCGGTCGGCGGCCGCGTCCACGGCGTCCCGGCGGCTGCTGCTGCCGGTGGCCTCGGCGGCGGAGACCGGCGCCTGCTCCTGGAGGACGAAGCCCTGGACGAAGGTGCCGAGCAGGTAGGTGACCATCGCGGCGTCGGCGTTGGAGAAGCCGGCCTCGCGGAGGCGGTCGAGCTGCTCCTCCAGGATCGCGAGCATGTGCGGGCCCAGGCCCAACCGGCCCGCCACGACCTTGGCGGCGTCGCGGTTGTCGAGCAGCAGCCGGCGGTGGATCCGGCAGTACCCGTGGAGCTGCTCGCGCCAGCCGCCCTCGCGCGGCGGCGGTTCGGCCTTGGCCATGATCGCGTCGTTGAGGAGGTCGATCAGCTCCTCCTTGTTGCGCACGTGCCAGTACAGCGAGGCGGCCTTGACGCCGACCTCGGCGGCGACCTTGCGCATCGACAGCCCGGCGAGGCCGTCCCGTTCCAGGACCTTCAGTGCCGCCTGCGCCAGCGCTTCCCTGGTCAGCGCCGGTGTGGCGCCCTCGTTCTCCGGCATGGGTGTGTGGACGCCTCCTGTGGTCGGACCGGGTCTTCCGGTGCTGGTCCGGTGCCGTTCCGGCGCGCCCGCGGCGCTCCTCCCGGCGACCTCACGATATCCCGCTTGCAATCTAACGGTGTTAGGGGCACTCTTGGCGTGCCACCGGGGCCCCTAACACCGTTAGGGGCGGAGAAGTCCGGAGGGGAGTCCGGTGAATCTGGAGGGGAGTCCGATGAAGGAGTCGGGAGGGCCGGGCGCGCGCCGCAAGCGGCTCGCGCTCGTGACGCTCTGCGTCACCATGTTCATGTCCATGCTGGACAACGTCATCGTCAACAACGCCCTGCCGCGGATCGGGCAGGACCTGGATGCCGGCATCAGCGGCCTGCAGTGGGTCGCGGAGGGCTACAGCCTCGTCTACGCCGCGCTCGTCCTCACCGGCGGCGCGCTCGGCGACCGGTACGGCCGCACCCGGGTGTTCCGCCTCGGCCTCGCGCTGTTCACGGCCGGCTCCGCCGCCGCCGCGCTCGCCGGGACGATCGAGGTGCTGGTCGCCGCCCGGATGCTGCAGGGCGTCGGCGCCGCGCTGCTCACCCCGGGCAGCCTTGCCATCCTGCGGACGGTCTTCACCGGGGAGCGCGAGCGGGCCAGGGCGATCGGCACGTGGTCCGGGGTCTCGGCACTGGGCCTGTCCGTCGGCCCGGTGCTCGGCGGTCCGATGGTCGAACACCTCGGCTGGGCCAGCGTGTTCTGGATCAACGTGCCGATCGGCGTGGCCGGGCTCGTGCTCGCCGCCCGCGTGCTCCCCGACATCCCCGCGCGCCCCCGGCGGATCGACCTCGGCGGCCTCGCCCTGTCCGCGGCCGGCCTCGGCGCGCTCGTCTACGCGCTGATCGAAGGGCCGTCCCGCGGCTGGACCGACACCCGCGTGCTCGCCTGCGGCGCCGCCGCGGCCGTGCTGCTCGCCGCCTTCCTGGTGCTCGAACTGCGGGTGCCCCAGCCGATGCTGGAGCTGCGGCTGTTCCGCGACGGCGCCCTGAACGCCGCGCTGCTCAGTGGGTTCATGGTCAGCTTCGGGATGTTCGGCGCGCTGTTCTTCCTGCCGCTGCTCATGCAGGGCGTGCTCGGCTGGGCCCCCTCGGACGCGGGCTACGCGGGGCTGCCGATGACCGCGATGATCGTGTTCGCGGCGCCGCTCTCCAGCCGCCTGACCAGCGCGTACGGCCCCCGGCTGCCGCTGGTGCTCGGGGTCTCGCTGTGCGCGGTCGGCCTCTTCGGGCTGTCCTTCCACGGCGAACGGGCCCACTACGTCGAGTACCTGTGGACGCTGTTCACAATGGGCCTCGGCATGGGGATGACGTTCACCCCGGTGTCGATCGCGGTGCTGCAGCGGGTGTCCCCGGCGCAGACCGGGATGGCCTCGGCGACCATCAACACGCTGCGGGAGCTCGGTGGCGTCCTCGGGATCGCGGTGCTCGGCGCCGTCCTGACCAACCGGATGACGGACACCCTCACCGCCTCCCTGCACCGGCTCGGCGTCCCGGCCGGCGCCGTCGGCCCGATCGCGGACGCGCCCGCCGGGCGCGGCACGGGTGCGGCGGGCGCGCTGCCCGCTCCGGTCCAGGCGGCCGTGGACGGAGCCTTCGTCGACGGTGTCCACCTCGCGCTGCGGTGCGGCGCGGGTGCGCTCGCCGTCGCCGCCGTCCTGGTCGCGCTGCTCCTCGGCCGGGCCCGCCCGGTCGCCGGCCCGCCGACGGGTGAGGACGCCCACGCGGGTGCGGAGCACAGCCCGGCGGACGGCCCCGGGGTCCACGCCCGGTGACGCCGTCACCGGGCGGGTCTCAGCGGATCCCCTCGACCGCCGCCTGCGCCGCCCGGGCCAGTTCCCGCCGGGCGCCCCAGCGGGTGGGCTGCGGCTCGGGGGCCGGGATCGGCGGCAGGAACGTCACCTCGGCGACGAGCCCGCGCACCGCGACCACCCGGGCGAGCGAGGTGAGCAGTCCGTCCTCGCCGACGAAGGCCGGCGCGCTGGTCGGCCGTCCGTCCGCCAGCCGGTAGCGGATCGTCACCGGCTGGACGAAGGCGCCGGTGTCCACGGCGGCCTGGAAGAGCGCCGGACGGAACCGCCCGTTCTCCCGCCCGCACCACGTCGACCCCTCCGGGAAGACGATCACGGGGTGGCCGGCGCGCAGCTCCCGGGCGACCGCCCCGATCGTGTCCGGCAGGGTGCGCAGCCGGTCCCGGTCGAGGAACACCGTGCCGCCCCAGGCGACCAGCGGCCCGAGCACCGGCCAGCGCCGGACCTCGGTCTTGGCTAGTGAGCGGCCCGGCCGCCCGGCGGCGATCAGCGGGATGTCCAGCCACGACACGTGGTTGGCGACCACGAGCATCCCGCCGCCGACCGCGCCGGTGGGTTTGTCGAGGCGGACGGTGACCCCGAGCGAGCGCAGCAGCGCGCGGGCCCAGAGCCGGATCATCCGGTCCCGCGGCTCGTGCGGGAGGAAGCGGACCGGCACGGTGAGGGCGACGCCCGTGACCACCGCCGCCAGGCAGACCGCGAGCCGCAGCGCCCGCCGGAGGTGCGGGACCTCCGGCGAGGCCTCGACGAGGCACGTGTCCGGGCGGCAGGGCGCGGTCGGCAGCCACACGCTCATGCGCCCGCCTCTCTCCGCTCGCGGGGCGCTTCGCGCAACACGCACCGCTCAATGGCTCGCATTCCCCCAGCCTTCGGCCGGGGGTGCCCCCACCGCTCGCTCACTTGGTCGTGACCGACGGCAGGCCGGGCACGCCGGCGAGGAAGTGCCGCAGGTAGCGCGGGTCGGTGCGCTCCAGGGACAGCAGCACGTAGAGGTCGGCGCAGTCGAAGTCCGGGTCGTGGGCGGGCTCGCCGCAGACCCAGGCGCCGAGGCGCAGGTAGCCGCGGAGCAGCGCGGGCAGGGCGCCGCGCTCGGCGCGGGGCACGCCGGCGGCGTCCCAGCGGCGGTGCGGGGTGACGCGGTACTCCTCGGGGGCCAGGTGCTTGGCGCTGACGGCGTCCCAGACGCGCGCGGCGGTGGCGCCCCGGTCGTCGAGCGGGACGGAGCAGCAGCCGCCGAGCCAGGTGTTGCCGGTCTCGACCATGTAGCGGGCGATGCCGCCCCACATGAGGTTGATGACGGCGCCGTTGCCGCGGTGCTCGGCGCTGATGCAGGAGCGGCCGACCTCGACCAGGCCGGGGCGGACCGGGGCGAGCGCCGAGAGGTCGAACTCGCCGTCGGAGTAGAGCCGTCCGGCCCGGCGGGCGGCTTCGGGGCGCAGCAGCCGGTAGGTGCCGACGACGGTGCCGTCCTGGCCCTCGCGGACCAGCAGGTGGTCGCAGTACTCGTCGAAGGGGTCGACGTCGAGGCCGGCGACCGGGCTGTGCAGGACGGCGCCGAGTTCGCCGGCGAAGACCTGGTGGCGCAGCCGCTGGGCGGCGCGGACGTCGTCCTCGTCGCGGGCGAGGGAGACGGTGTAGGTGGGCGCGGGCGTGGGGTCCTGGCGCTGGGCGGGCACCGCCGGGGCGTCGTGGGTGGGGGCGACTGCGGTCGGAGCGTACGTGGGGACGGTGGTCATGGCGGACCCTCCAGGGCAGCACGGGCGGCGGTGCCGCGGTTCTCGTGGCACCGGCCCGGTTCGCACGCGCTGGGCACGGGCGCGAACCGGTCACCGGTATGTCTGTCCGAGTCGGCTGGAATTCACGTTGCCGTTCGGCGGAGGGCAGATGTGCAGCTGTTGAATGGGACCACCCTCGCCCGGTGGTCATCTGCGGGGCACCTGCGGGTCGTTCGGCGCTCGCCGGGTGGGGGTGGACACGACAGGGCCCCGCCGGGTACGCCCGGCGGGGCCGTCGTTCGGGTGTGCGCGGGCGGGGTCAGTACGCCCGCCAGCCCTCCGGGTCCACGCCGCCGGGGACGGCGTCGGCGGGGCCGTACGGCTCGCGGGTGAGCACGAAGGAGCCGAGGTCGAGGTGGCTCACGGTGCCGTCGGCGGCGCGGACGGCGCGCAGGGTCTCGCCGGCGTAGTAGTTGTCGAGCCCGGTCCAGGTGCCGTCCGGCTCGGCGCGGAAGCGGGAGTTGCGGTGGCCGCCGGCGAGCGGGCCGAGTTCGAGGCCGCGGTCGGCGGTGAGCCGCAGGACGTGCGGGGCGGCGCCCCAGTACCAGGGGCCGGTGAGTGCGAGGAGGTCCTGGTCCACCTCGGGCAGCGGGCGCCAGGGAGCCGGGATCCGCGGCTCGTGCTCGGCGGTGATGGCGATCAACTGGGCGGCCAGCAGAGGGGCGTTGGCGCCGCTGGTGGCGTTGGTGAGGGCGAGGGCCGCGAGGCCGTCCTGCGCGCTGACCCAGAGCCCGGCGACGAAGCCCGGCACCGAGCCGGTGTGCCCGTACAGCACCCGGCCTTCGTGGCGCAGGAGTTGGAGGCCGAGGCCGTAGGCGGAGGTCCAGTCCGGATTGTCCGCTCCGACGGCCGGGCGGCGCATCTCGGCGATCGTGTCGGCGGAGAGCACCAAGCCGTCGCCGGCGGCGAGGAAGGCGGCCCAGCGGGCCAAGTCGGAGGCAGTCGACCAGAGTTGGCCGGCCGGGGCCATCAGCCCGGTGTCGGTGAGGGGCTCGGGGAGCATGACGTCGGCCCACGGGTGGACGGCGAAGCCGCCGGCGTGCGGCTGCTCGGGCAGGAGCGTGGTGCGGTCCATGCCGAGCGGGGCCAGCACCTCGCGCCGCAGCGCCTCGTACCAGGGCTCGCCGCGCAGCTTCTCCACCAGGGCGCCGAGCAGGGCGTAGCCGGGGTTGGAGTAGTGGTGGCGGCGCCCGGCCGGGTGCTTGAGCGGCTCCTGCGCTTCGAGCAGGTCGCCGAGGGCGGGCCGCAGGGCGCCGTCGGTCCGCTCCCACCAGGGGCCCGGCGTCTCGGCGGCGAGTCCGGCGGAGTGCGCGAGCAGCTGGGCGATCGTGGCGTCGTCGGCCGGGGTGCCGGGCAGGTGGCGGGCGAGCGGGTCGGCCAGGTCGAGCAGGCCCTCGTCACGCAGCCGCAGCACCAGCACGGCGACCATGGTCTTGGTGAGCGAGCCGATCCGGTACTGGACGTCGGGGGTCGGCGCGTGCCCGTCCACCATGCTGCGGGCCCCGCTCCAGACCGGGCGGCCGTCGCGCACCACCGCGGCCACCAGGGAGGGCGTGCGGCCCTCGGCCTGGGCCACGGCGGTGCGGTGGAACAGGGCGCGGCGGGTGGTGGGCAGCAGCCCCTCGGGCAGGTCCGTCATGTGCTCTTCCGGAGTACTCATGATCGGACAGTAGTTCAGTCCGGCGCGCGTCTCCGGTGATTAACGGTCGTCCGCGGAGCGGCCGTACCAGCGCTGGAGGCCCTGCCGCCACCGGGGGACGTCCGGGCCGCCCGGCAGCGGCGGGAGTTCGGGCCGGTGCAGCCACGCGTCGAAGAGGTCCGTGAGCGACGCCTCGGTGTAACGGGAGGCGTGCCCGACCAGATCGGCGGTGGCCACGACGCCGTGCCGGTGGATGCTCGCCCAGTCCTTCAGCATCCCGAAGAAGGCGACGTCGCCGAGCGCGCACCGCAGCGCGTGCACGGCGAGGCCGCCGCGCTGGTAGAGCCGGTCGTCGAACATGAGCTTCCGGCTCGGGTCGGCGAGCCGCAGGTCCTGCGGGAGCCCCGCCAGCAGGGAGTGCGCGGCGGCGGCGTGGGTGGCGGCCGCCGGGCCGCCCGCGTGCTCGGACCAGAGCCACTCCGCGTACTTGGCGAAGCCCTCGTTCAGCCAGATGTGCCGCCAGTCGGCGATCGTGACGCTGTTGCCGAACCACTGGTGCGCGAGCTCGTGCGCGACCAGCCGCTCCCGCTCCCAGCCGCCGCCGAGGTGGTTGGTGCCGAACGTGGCGACGCCCTGCGCCTCCACCGGGACGTCCAGCTCCTCGTCCGCGAGGACCACCGCGTACTCGCCGAACGGGTACGGGCCGAACACCTCGGTGAAGTACGCCATCATCGCGGGCTGGCGGCCGAAGTCCCGGGCGAACGAGGCCGCCAGCCGCTCGGGCACGTACCCCGTCTGCGGCACCGCCGGGCGCTCGGTGAGCGGCACCGGCAGGTAGTGGCCGATCGAGACCGTCACCAGGTACGACGAGGTCGGCGCGCTCTGCTCGTACACCCAGGTCGTGCTGGACGCCCGGGTGGTGCGGGTCAGCAGCCGCCCGCTCGCCACCACCGTGAACGGCGACGGCGTGGTGACCGCTATCTGGTAGGTCGCCTTGTCCGCCGGCCGGTCGTTGCACGGGAACCACGAGGGCGCGCCGACCGGCTGGCTGGCCACCAGCGCGCCCTCCGTCAGCTCCTCCCAGCCCAGGCCGCCCCACGGGCTGCGCACCGGCCGGGGATTGCCGCTGTAGTGCACCTCGACCGTGAACGCCGCGCCCGCCGTCAGCGCCTTCGCCGGACGGACCCGCAGCTTGCCGCCGCGGTGGGTGTAGCGGGCGGCCTTGCCGTCCACGAGCACCCGCCCGATCCGGAACTCGGCCAGGTCCAGCGCGAACTCGGCGAGCGCCGCGTTCGCGACCGCGCTCAGCCGGGCCGAGCCGCCGAGCCGGTTGGGTCCGGGCCGGTAGTCCAGCGCCAGCTCGTAGCGGTGCACCCGGAAGCGGTGGTCGCCGCTGTTCGGGAAGTACGGGTCAGGTGCTCCGGCGGCCGCCGGGACGTGCTTGGGCTTCACGGGGTCGTGGTGCGCTTCCTGCGGGCCGGGACTGGTGGTCATGACGTGGGCTGCCACGCCTCGATGGGGTTGCCCAGCCACCGCGTGTCGGCGGGGACGGACTCGGCCCGCATCACCAGCGAGGCCGGGCCCAGCGTGCTGCGCTCGCCCACCGTGCTGCCGGGCAGCACGATCCCGCCCGGGCCCAGGGTGGCGCCCTCGCGGAGGACCACAGTATCCATCCGCATGATCCGGTCGTGGAAGAGGTGGGTCTGCACGACGCAGCCCCGGTTGATGCTCACCCCGTCCCCGAGGGTGACCAGGTCCGCCTCCGGCAGCCAGTAGCTCTCGCACCACACGCCGCGTCCGACCCGCGCGCCGAGCGCGCGCAGCCACAGGTTGAGCAGCGGCGTGCCCGGCACCGCGCCGACCAGCCACGGCACGGCCAGCACCTCGACGAAGGTGTCGGCGAGCTCGTTGCGCCACACGAAGCCGCTCCACAACGGGTGCTCGACCGCCCGGAACCGGCCGACCAGCACCCACTTGGCCACCACCGCGACCGCGCAGGCCACGGCGCCGGCCGCCAGCAGGACCGGGCCCGACAGCGCCGCGGCCAGCAGCGCCGACGAGCCGGCCAGCCGGGACAGCGCCGCGACGGTCAGCACGCCGAGCGCGCCCGAGGCCAGCACCGGCACCACCCGGGCCAGCTCGACCAGCCCGCGCGCCCACAGCAGCCGGGCCGGCGGCTCGTACGTGAGGCTCTGGTCCGACTCGTCCGCCGAGCGCGGCAGCCGCATCGGCGGCATGCCCAGGTACGAGCCGCCCTTCTTGGCCTTCTCCGGCGTCGCCGACAGCACCCCGACCAGGCCCCGCTTGGGCACCGCCCGCCCGGGCGCCGTCATCCCCGAGTTGCCGAGGAACGCCCGCTCGCCGACCTTCGCCTCGCCCAGGCGCAGCCAGCCGCCGCCGAGCTCGTACGGCGCCATCAGGGTGTCGTCCGCGAGGAAGGCCCCGTCGCCGACCGTCGTCAGGCTCGGCAGCGCCAGCACCGTGGACACCTCGGCGCCCCGGCCGACCCGCATCCCGAGCGCCCGCAGCCACAGCGGCGTGACCAGGCCCGCGTACAGCGGGAACAGCACCTCGCGGGCGCGGTCCATCAGCTGGGTGACCGTCCACGCCTGCCAGCCGACCCGGCCGTGCAGGGCGTGCACGCCCGGGACCAGGCCGACGCTCAGCAGCCGGACGGCGGCCACCAGCTGCGCCGCGTACACCGCGCCGTACGCCAGGGTCGCGGGCACCAGGCCGAGCAGGGCGCCGCGCACGGCCGCGCCGAGGTCGTCGCCGGGGCGGACGAACAGGGAGAGCAGCGCGAGGGCGGCGGCCGCGGGCAGCACCGGCAGCAGGCTCAGCGCCGTGCCGCTGACGCCGTACATCGCGGACCAGCGGGCCCGGCGGAGTGGGCGCTCCTTCGGCCACGCGCGTTCCGCGCGGCCCAGCTTGACGGCGGGCGCGCCGCCCCAGAGCTGGCCGGTCGGGACCTGGCCGGTGACGCTGGAGCCCGGTACCACCTGGGCGCGCTTGCCGATCCTGGCGCCCGGCAGCAGCGTCGACCGGGTGCCGACCACGGCGCCCGAGCCGACCTTGACCTGGCCGACCTCCAGCCGGTCCCCGTCCAGCCAGTAGCCGCACAGGTCCACCTCGGCCTCGACCGCGCAGCCCCGGCCCAGCTTGAGCATGCCGGTGACCGGCGGCTGCGAGTGCAGGTCCACCTCGGCCGCGACCTTGGCGCCCAGCGCGCGGGCGTAGTGCACCAGCCAGGCCCCGGACAGCTCCGTCGCGCCGCTCGTCTCGGCCAGCCGCTCGGCGGCCCACAGCCGCAGGTGGGTGCTGCCGCCGCGCGCGTAGCTGCCCGGACGCAGGCCCCGCAGCAGCAGTCGGGCGCCGCCCGCCGCGATCGCGAGCCGGCCCGCCGGGGTGTACAGCACGAGCGCGCCCGCGCCCACCGCCCACCAGGAGGCGGTGGGCGCCCACGGGTAGTCGCCGAGGTGGGTGAGGAGGTTGCCGGCCGCCAGCAGGGCGACCGTCCAGCGCAGGCCCACCACGGTGAACAGCGGGAGCATCAGGAGCAGCTGCAACAGCTTGGCCCTGGTCGGCACCGGGCTGATCGTCCGGGCCTCGCCCCCGTCGGCGGCGGAGCGCTCCAGGTGCCGGGCCAGCTTGCGCAGCGTCGGGTTCTGGTAGATGTCGAGGACGGCCGCGCTCGGGTAGCGGGTGCGCAGCAGCGTCGTGAGCCGGGCCGCGGCCAGGCTGCTGCCGCCGATCGCGAAGAAGTCGTCACGCGGGCCGCCGACCGTGACCCCGAGGATCTCGGACCACTGCTCGGCCAGCCAGGCCTCGGTGCCGTACAGCTGCTCGGTCGGGCCGCCGGTCTCCAGGTCGGGCAGCGGCCAGGGCAGGGCGTTGCGGTCGACCTTCCCGGACGTCCGGGTGGGCAGCGTGTCGACCGGAGCGAGCAGCGGGACGAGCGCGGCGGGCAGCTCGGCGCGCAGGCGTTCGACGGCCTTCTCGCGGTCGAAGGGCTCGTGGGTGTTCGGGTCCCCCGGTGCGTCGTCGGCGCCGTGGAGGACCAGGTAGCCGACCAGCAGCTGGTTGCCGCCGCGCGCGGTGCGGACGGCGGCGGCCGCGCCCGCGACGCCCGGCAGTGCCTGGAGCGCCGCGTCGACCTCGCCGAGCTCGATCCGGCGCCCGCCGAGCTTGATCTGCTCGTCGGTGCGGCCGAGGAACAGCAGCCCGGCCGGGTCGGCCTGGACCAGGTCCCCGCTGCGGTAGGCGCGCTCCCAGCCCATCGAGGGCAGCGGCGCGTACTTCTCGGCGTCCTTCTCCGGGTCCAGGTACCGGGCCAGACCGGCGCCGCCGATCACCAGCTGCCCGGTGCCGCCGGGCGCGACCGGCTGCCCGGCCTCGTCGACCACGACGAGGTCCCAGCCGTCCAGCGGCAGGCCGATCCGCACCGGGCCGTCGCCGGTCAGCAGCGCGGCGCAGGCCACCACGGTCGCCTCGGTCGGGCCGTAGGTGTTCCACACCTCGCGGCCCTCGGTGACCAGCCGCTGCACCAGCTCGGGCGGGCAGGCCTCGCCGCCGAAGATCAGCAGCCGCACCTCGTTCAGCGCCTCGGCCGGCCACAGCGCGGCCAGCGTCGGCACGGTGGAGACCACGGTGATCTCCTGGTCCGCCAGCCACGGGCCGAGGTCGGCCCCGCTGCGCACCTGCGAGCGCGGCACCGGCACCAGGCACGCGCCGTGCCGCCAGGCCAGCCACATCTCCTCGCAGGAGGCGTCGAACGCGACGGACAGGCCCGCCATCACGCGGTCGCCCGGGCCGATCGGCTCCTCCTGCAGGAAGAGCGCGGCCTCGGCGTCGACGAACGCGGCGGCGTTGCGGTGGGTGACGGCGACGCCCTTGGGGCGGCCGGTGGAGCCCGACGTGAAGATGATCCAGGCGTCGTCGGCCGGGGTGGGGCGGTGCTCCTGCGCGGGCGCGCGGTGCTCCGGCGCGGGCGCGCGCTCGGCGGTCGTCGTTTCGGCGGTCGTCGTTTCGGGGGTCGTCGTTTCCGGGGTCGTCGTTTTGACGGTTGTCGGTTCGGTGGTCGTCCGTTCGGCGGTTGTCGTGAGGACCCGCTCGGCGCCCAGCACGCCGGCGACGGCGGCCTCGCCGAACACCAGCTGCGCGCGCTCGTCCGGGTCCTCGGCGTCCACCGGGACGTAGGCGGCGCCGGCCGCGAGCACGGCCAGGATCGACACGTACAGGTCGTTGGTGCCGGACGGCACGCGCACGCCCACCCGGTCGCCGCGGCCGATCCCGGCGGCGGCCAGGCGGCGGCGCAGCTGCTCGACCTCGGCGGCCAGGGCGCGGTAGCTGAGCACCGTGCGGCCGTCGTCGAGGGCGGGCTCGTTCGGGTGGCTGCGCACGGTGGCGTCGAGGACGTCGACGAGCGTGCGCGCGGCCGGCGCCGGGCGGCCGGGGAAGACGGCTCGGGCCGAGGCGTCCTGCTGGTCAGGCTGGTTCGGTTCGACCGGATGGTTCGCTTCACCTGTCATGGCAGCCCGTGACTCCTTGTCCTCGCCCCGTTCCACTCCGGGGCTGGAGTAGACAACCGACCGATGGTAGCCCGGGGGTGCGGTGGGTGACGGGGGCGCTACTGGCGGGTAGCGCGTGCAACTCGACTATGGGTGACCGAATCTGACTGTTCATCAGTTGTTAACTGATGGTTCGTGGTTCGGATGTGATGGAGCGTCAGTCGTTTTGACGGAACGTCAGGTGAAAATCGGCGTCGTGAGGCATGCCACACGGGTTCTTGCGCTGTTCGGGTGGCGGGCCCGGGCGTTTCGGCCGGATCAGGGGTTTCCGGCCGCCGTCCGGGCCCGCCGGGGCGTGGAGGGGAGGGTTCAGCGGAAGAGGGGGAGGTGTTCCTCCAGGAAGGCCGGGAGGGTGCGCGGGACGCGCCCGGTCAGGCGGCTGATCGTCGGGTCCGGCTGCTCCTTCCGGAGCACCGCGAGCCGCTGGATCTCCACCACGTGGGTCGCCAGCCACTCCGGCATCCCGGCCCGCGTCACCAGGTGGGCGCGCAGCTCTTCGGAGGACAGGTCGACGTAGCGGACCGGCCGGCCCAGCAGCTCGCCGATCAACTCGGCCAGCTCCGGATGGCTGTACGCCCGCCCGCCGGTGAGCTCGTACGTGCCGCCCGCCAGCTCCGGCCGGGTGAGCACGTCCGCGGCGATGTCCCCGATGTCCCGCACGTCTACGTAGTTGCAGCGCGCCCGTTCCATCGCCCCGTGCACCACCCCGGCCGCGGCGATGCCGGGCGCGAGGAGGAGGAGCTTCTGCATGAACGCGTACGGCCGCAGGACGGTCGCCGCCATGCCGGAGGCGCGCAGGTGTCCCTCCACCCGGTGGTGTCCGCGCGAGACGGCCACGGGGGACAGCGGCTCCGCGGCCGGGGCGGAGATCTTCACGACGTGCTCCACGCCGCACTCCCCGGCGATCCCGATCGTGCGCAGCTCGTGCTCGACCTGGTGCGGGCCGTTGGCCATCGTGAGGAACAGCTGGTGGGCGCCCCTCAGCGCGGTGCGCAGCGACTCCGGGTCGGCCGCGTCGGCGAAGACCGGTTCGACGAGCGGGCGGGTGCTCGCGTCGAGGTCGCGGTCGAGGGTGGCGGCGAGGCGCTCGGGATCGCGACTGAGCGCTCGGGCCGGAGCGCCCAGGGCGGCGAGGCTGCGGAGGGTGGCTCCGCCGGTGGCGCCTGCTGCGCCCATGACGACGATCATGAGGTCTGCCTCTCGGGGTGGGGTGCGGGGTCGTTGCGGTGCTGCGGGGCGGCGGGGTGCTGCGGGGCGGCGCGGTGCGGGCGGCAGGCGCGCCAGCGGATGGTGATGAGGGTCGCGGCGATCGCCGAGGACAGCGGCAGGTCGACGGGGAGGCGGCCGGGCCAGGCCTGGTCGGCCAGTGCGGGAATCCGGGGCAGCCAGTGCGCTCCGGCGAGGCCGACGGCCAGGGCCACGGCTGCTGCGGTGACGGCGAGGACGATCGCGACTGCGGCGCGCGGCGCGCGGGCTGCCCACGCATGGGGCGGGCGGCGGCGCAGCCGGGCTCCGATGAGGGCCGCGACGACCGCCGATGTGCCGGCGATCGTGGTGACCGCGGCGAGCATCAGCTCGGGCTGGTGCGTCGCGGCGCCGCCGAGGCCGGCCATCAGGGCGGGCATGACGTAGGCGGTCAGGACTTCTCGCCGGAGGACGAATCTCGGGGGTGCGCCTGGGGCCTTCTTGCTCATGGGGTTCCTGTTCTGTAGGGGAGGGTGCTTGATTAGGTGGCTAATTATTTGGGCGTGCGGTGGTTAGGTGGCTAAGTATTTGGGCGTGCGGTGGTTAGGTGGCTAAGTATTTGGGCGTTGGGCGTTGGGTGGTGGGTGCTGGGGCGTTGGGTGGGGTGGGGGGTGGTTAGTCGGTGGTGAGTGCGTCGATGCCCTCGACCACGCGGGCCAGGAGGTCGAGGAACGTCGTCCGTTCCTCGACCGAGAGGCCGCCGACCATGGCCTGCATCCGGGCGTAGTGCTCCGGTGCCAGGTCGCGCAGTCGCTGCGCCCCCCGCGCGGTGAGGATCACCACGTTGCGCCGCCCGTCCTCGATGGACGGGCGACGGGCCACCAGGCCCTCCCGCTCCAGTCCGTCGACCAGCCCGGTCACCGTCGCCCGCGAGACGCCGAGGCTCTCCGCGAGCTGGGACGGCGACTTCTCGCCGCCGTGGTCCTCCAGGTCGGCCAGCAGCCGGTACCGGCCGGTGGACAGTCCGAACCGGCCGAAGTGCACCTCGCCCGCCTGGCCGAGCCTGGCGCCCGCCGCCATCAGCCTGGCCGCCACCAGTACCGCCTGCGGGTCGGCCGTGAGGCCGTAGCGGGCGATCTGGCGGCGTGCCTGGTCCAGCGTGGGGGCGCCGTGGCCGGCGTCGGGGTGCTGCGTCATGGGTTTAATATGGCGGCTAATCAGTTTCCCGGTCAAGCCCGGGCGGGGCGGGTTGCCCCGGAGGCACTACGCGGCGCGCGAGGCAGGGGTGATGCGGGGCGGGGTCCAGTCGGCGTGCTTCAGCACCGTTCGGACCATCGCACCGGGCGGGGTGAGCCGGATCGCCGCGTTGCGCAGACCGACGGCGACCGGGTTGGTGAGCTGCTGGCCCATCCTGCCTGCCCGTCGGGCGTCGCGTGCCACCGTCAGGGTGCGGGGGCGGCGTGCGGCGTCGTAGCGGGTGAGTGCGGTGGTGATGGCGGCTTCGGCGGTAGCGGTGTCGAGGGCGGTGGCGGTGCCGAGGGAGGCGGCCAGGGTCACTGCGTCTTCCAGTGCCTGGCACGCGCCCTGGCCCAGGTGCGGTGTCATCGCGTGGGCCGCGTCGCCCAGCAGGGCGATCCGGCCGACGGCGAAGGACGGGACGGGTGTGACGAGCTCGTTCACGTCGTGGTGCAGCACGTCCTCGGGGCGGGTCGCCGCGAGCAGTGCCGGGATCGGGTCGTGCCAGCGGGCGAACCTCCGGCGCATCTCGTCGAGCGGGTCCCGGTAGCGCAGGCCGGCCGGGGCGTTGAGCGTGGCGTGCCACTCGGCCCGGCCGTCCGGGAACCCGATGTGGCCGAACTCGGCGCCGTGGCCCCAGGTCAGCGCGAAGTCGTCGGCCAGACCCTCGACCGGGCGGTCCGTGATCGCGCGCAGGACCGTCGACCCCGCGTACACCGGGCCGGGGTGGGACGGGAACAGACGGCGGCGCAGCTTGCTGTTGATGCCGTCGGCGGCCACGACGAGGTCCGCCTCCAGCGTGGTTTCGCCGTAGGTCACCCGGACCCGGGAACCGGGGGCGGTTGCGACGTCGGTGACCTCGGAGCCGATCACGAGGTCGTTGGGGGGTATCGCGGCGCGGAGGATCCGGTGCAGGTCGGCCCGCGGGATGCCGACGATGGGGGTGCCCAGTTCGCGCTCCAGCGCGGCGCCGTCCATCAGGGCGAGGCGGCGGCCGTCGGGGGTCCTCGTACCTCCGGTGTACTGGCGCCGCGACGCGGCCTCGACGGCGTCGGCGACACCGAGCGTCGCGAGTGCGCGCATGCCGTTGGCGTGCAGGGAGATGCCGGCGCCCGCGTCGTCGAGGGTCGCAGCCCGCTCGACGACGGTCACGTCCCACCCCACCAGCCGGAGCCCGATCGCGGCGGACAGGCCGCCGATTCCGCCCCCGACCACCACTGCGGTGTTGTTGCTCATGGCTGGTCCTTTCGTGCTGCCTTCTACATCTGTAGAAGGAGGGTACAGCGGGCTTATGGGGGCCGCTGCGCGGGGCTTGGGGTGCGGGGTGGGCTTTCGGGTGGGTGGGGTTCGCCGGGGGTGGCTGCGGGGGTGGCCGCTCCGGGGGCTGGATGATTTTCCGACTGCCGACTCTGTGGGTGGGGGGCTTGGACCGTTGG